>DAOTVW010000317.1:0-6169 GCA_034436035.1 Anaerolineales bacterium | reverse complement strand
ATAACGCTTGTGAGCGGCGGTTTGAGTATTGTCCAGCGCTGGCTAAACGCCAGTGTGGGCGAAGGGGTAATCATTGATTTGCGCGTGGCTTTGTTTGAGCAGCTGCTGCGCATGTCTTTGCGATTCTTTACTCATACCAAGGTGGGTGATCTAATGAACCGTTTGAACAATGATGTCATTGAGGCGCAAAATGCCATCAGTAACACGATTGTTAGTATAATCACCAACCTGATACAGACACTGACGCTCCTGGCGGATATATTCACCCCAGAATGTCGCTTGACCTTTGTCAACGTTGTGATTATGCCCTTGGTCATCTTGACGGCGCCAGCTGGGCAGCCGCTTGCGGGATATTGCTAGCCAACAGATGGAGATTATTGCACAAATGAATGCTCATATGAACGAGACGCTGAACATCGACGTAGCGCTACGGATGAAGTTGTTTGGCAGACGGCGGGAAGAGGTACAGTGTATTCGGGAAAAGGCGGCGAATGTGCAGAGAATGGGCGTGCGTTGCGCCGCATTGCCCTCATTGTTCTTTATGGTGATTTACCCGCCAGGGGGGTGTGAGCAGCGTTGGAGTACGGATTGGGAGGGTTATTCGTTATTCAGGGCACTTTCACTGTCGGCACGATTGTTGCCTTTGGCTCTTATCTGGCTTCGTTGTATGCCTCTTTGCAAGGATTAACCAGCGCACCAATGGAGTTCAGCACCTCGCTGGTGAGCTTTGAGTGTGTGTTTGAAGTACTGGATTTGTCGGACGAACTACCCGAAGCCGAAAATGCCGTCGAATTGAATGAGGCGCACTGCGAGTTGATATTCGAGGACGACTCATTTCGATATGATACCGAAGAGAGCCAGGCACTCCGTCAGGTGAAGCGGTATGGCAGTTTAGATGATGTCAATGCAATGCTATCGTTGAAAATAGAACGAAAAGATCTGGTTGAGTATCCCATAGGCGAAGATGAATCGAAAAGCCAGGCGCGGAGGTGGCGTTAGAGGATATTTCCTTTGAGGTTTAAAGCAGGCAACTTGTGGTGTTGGTGGGCGCTTCGGGGGCTGGGAAAATAAATCTGGTATCTGATCCCTTGTTTATATGATCCCAGTGGCGGAAGAATACTGTTAGATGGCTACGACCTGCGCTAAATCAAATTCGATTTGCTGGCGCAAATAGTTGGAATGGTCACCCAGGAGGTTTATTTGTTGCATGGCAGCATCCACATTAACCTGCTATATGCCCGACCTGGCGAAAGTCAGGAAGAAATTGAAGAAGTTGTGCGGGCGACCAATATTCATGATTTTATTCGCCAGCTTCCCCATGGTTACGAGACCATTGTCGGCGAGCGAGGTTACCTCCTGATCGATGGCGAGAAACACCGGATTACTCTGGCGCGGGTGATTTTGAAGAACTCGCGCATCCTTGTCCTAGATAAAGCCACCAGCCATCTTAACAGCGAATCGGAGGCGCTCACAGCCAGGAGGCGCTGAAATGCGTCCTGTATAGCCGTACCTCGATTGTGCTTGTGCACCATTTGCGCAACATCTAATCGTCGAATCAAATCCTGGTAATTAACCGCGGCAGGAATGTGGAGCAAGGCTCTCATCTGAAGTTGATCAAGAAAGGCGAATTGTACGCCTACTTGTATGAAACGCAATTTGCTGCGGCTGGCCATTAAAAGGCGATATTCCCTCTCGGGTCGCACACGATATCGTTCTTAATTGTAGACGGGATACCCGATCCCGTCTACCTATTTCAAGACATTCAGTGGTTTTTTCCCCGCAAACGGAAGGCGGATTATTTTATCCAACCTGATTGCGATTTAACCCGACCAGGCCTGCTGTAATCATCGCTAACGATGATAATACGAGACCAAACACCAGGACAATGGCACGCCAATCAAAGCCAGAGGTTTGCGGTTCACTTTCATTTGCTTTTACCCAGGGTGGAATACCTTGCTCGCCGGTTTGGTTATTTTGCTGCATTCCTGCTTGGTTCTGTGCTGGTGTTGATTGCGCATTGTTGTTTTGTCCCTGGCCGCTGTTTTGTAAGGACTGGTTCCCTGGTGGGGTCGTATGGGGTTGTCCGCTGCCGCCGCTGGGCAAAGCTTGCGCTCCGCTAGAAGAGGAGCTGGAGTTGCGTTTCCAGGGTGGTCCATTGCTTTGCCCGCTGGTGGTTGATCCCCCAGATTGCCACCACGGACCGCCGCCGCCCCGTGCGGGTTCTGCTACCTCCGGTGCATTCGGTTCCCAGGAGCGGATGAAACCCACAATGGCTTGAATCTCTGCTTCACTCAAGCGGTCGCCCCAGGCCGGCATGGCTGTTCCTGGCACACCTTGAGTGATGATCTGTTGCAGCGCAGCATCGGTGGTATCGGTCAGATAGCCTTTGACATTCAAAGCGGGAGCGCGGCGGGTTCCCTGTCCATCCGCACCATGACAGCGGGCGCAGGATTGGGTGTAAAGGTCTGCACCTAATGCCAGGCTTTCTTCTGTGACGGGCACGGGTTTATTTGGGGCTGGCACCGCTCCTTCTGGAATTTGATCCCAATTAAGGATGAGAGTAAGCAATGCATTCAGATCATCGCTGTTCAAGGTGTTTTCCCATCCGGCCATGAGCGTTCCAGACACACCATTGCGGATGATACGTTCTAATTCCGCGCTTGGCTTTTCCCGCACAGCAGGATCGTTCAGAGCGGGAGCCAGGGATGTCCCTTTTCCATCTGCACCATGGCAGGCGACACATTGGCTGGCGTACAGTTGGATGCCCTTTGTCAGCAAGTCACCCTGCGGCAAAGCAGACACCTGAGATAAAATGGTTGGGTCAGGCTCGGTTGTGAAAGGTACTAGCGGCGCAAGACCTAAATTTACTACCCGGTCTTGGGTTGCCTGCCAATTCCCGTTTTGAATGAGGGTTACAATTTCGTGGATTTGATAGTCACTGAGCGGTCCGCCATCTTCTTTACTCCAGGCTGGCATCGCAGTGCCAAACAAGCCGCGGGCGATGATTTTGAAAAGACTTTCAGAATCTGACGAACGCAGAGCTTCGTTATCTAACGGTGGGGTTGCACCAATCCCTTCGCCGGCTAAACCATGACACACCGAACAGTTTTGCGCGTACAGGGTCATGGCTTCATCTAGGTCAATTGCAATTTGAGCCTGCTGGGCAGCCGCAATACGCTGTGGTTCTTTTACGGCAGTGAGGATTAAACCAATGGCGATGAAAGCGGTTGCAAGGAGTCCGATGAGAGTTTCAATTTTGCTGATGTTCATTGACCTCTCTTTTGATATGGGTAGATTGTTTAGAGAATTGTTATCCATAGCTGTCCTTATGCGTATACAACTTGGGTGGTGTCAAAGCGTTGGCGTTGGGTGGGCTTGCTGGTATCCACTTTAATCAAGCCATCTTCGATGGTGATGGGGAAAATGTCCAGCGGTCGTGGCGCAGGAGGGTTGAGTACTTCACCTTTGGTGGTAAATTGCGAGTTGTGACAGGGGCAGACGAACTTTCCCAATGTCTGATCCCAAGGAACGCTGCAACCGAGATGAGTGCAGCGTTGATAGACGGCAATAAAACCGCCATCTTCCAGCCTGACAAGGTAAAAACGCCCATTGGAAATATGAGTCACCGAACCAGGCGGATAGTCAGATACCTGCCCAACAGTAATAATGCTGCCAAATTCACCTTCTGTCAGGCGGGGTTGTAAATAAGCCAATGTTAAACCCCCTAATTCGAGCGCCACAATGCCGCCCAAACTGAACCAGGCGGTTTGGAGAAAGTCGCGGCGGGAGAGGGGGGTAGAGGTTGTGTTGCTCGTCATATATGTTCCTTTCATACCATTAATGAGTGGTGATATCCCATGGCCAGAATAATCCCATGCCAGGCCCGCGGAAGAATATCCCAATTGCAGTTAAAACGATCAGAGCGATAAAGAGAAAAGTGAAAAGGAATAAAATCCGCTCTTCTGCAGGAGCACCAAGAGCTTTTCGGATAAATTCATCTATTAGCATTAACCCCAGTAAAACAATCGCCAGGGGAATCCATCCCTCCGTGATGAGGCTTGGCCAGTCTGGCAGCCAGGCATTCCACTGCAAGAAGCGATCATCGATCACGACCCAAGCGGTTGTCAAAAGGATGCTTGAGCCGACCGCCATCAAACTCAAGAAACGCCCGCGCCGGGAACGAAAATAGACTCCCACATTATCTGGAGTGAAATCAATAAACGGAAGCAGGAATAACGCTCCCAGGGCCAGGATGGGTATGACCACACCGCCGATCAGGGGATGAAAATGCAAAAGGAGTTCCTGAATGCCTAAAAAATACCAGGGCGCTTTGGCTGGATTAGGGCTGAGGTCGGGATTGGCGATACCTTCCAAGGGGGCAGGGAGGACCAACGCCCAAACCAACAAGATGCTTAGCCAGAGTAAAGCCCATACCAACTCTCGCCGTACAAGATATGGGATGGTGGTCACTCGCTCGGGGTTGATTTCGGTTTGTCCACTGAGCGGTTTTGGAGTGGTGAGTCCTCCATCTTTGCGCACGCGCCAGAAATGCAAGGACATCAGCATAAAAAGGGCAAGGGGGATAAAGCTGATATGTAGGGAGTAAAAATTAAGTAACGTCGCTGCACCGACTTCTGGACCACCCAATAATGTTTGGCTCAGTGTTGAACCAACGAGGGGGACATAATTAAGGACACCGGTACCAACCGTAATAGCCCAATAAGCAAGCTGATCCCAGGGAAGCAAATAGCCGGTGAAATTGCCGGCAAGGACAAAAAGGAGCATGAGGACACCTACGATCCAGTTTGTTTCCCGCGGTGGGCGGTAAGAGCCAGTGGCAAAAACGCGCAGCAGATGCAAGACGCTGACGACAACCAGTAAATTTGCTGACCAATGGTGGAGATTGCGCAGTAAATCTCCAAACCAGACATTTGTGCGCAGGGAAAGGATATCGAAATAGGCTTGCTCTGGCTGGGGGGTGTAGTTCAATTCTAAAAATACACCTGTCAATCCAAGGATGAGGATAAGCATAGCTGACAAACCGCCCAAACCCCAGGAGTAGTTCCAGCGCAGGGTGCTGACCGGCACCTTAGCAGGATGCAGATGGAGGATCAAGTTATCAACAACCATGCGCATTCGTCCACGGTCATCGCTAGGGATAGGAGAGGGAGCCAGTGTTTTCCAGATACGGTTGATGAATGTGTCTTTTTTATTTGTCAAATTTTCTTTTTCCATATTCTTCCTTTTTTGGTTTCCATTCAGCCAGCCACTCAAAATAGCGGGGTCAATACGAATGAACGATTTTTACAAGTGAAACAGTCTCCCATAGTAGGTTTTTTCCTGTTTACCGGAGATTGCTTCGGGAAAAGAACGACCTCGCAATGAAGCCTGAATAGTTTCCTTTGCTGATGCCAAGGGATGGCGATAGAAAAATCAATATGCGCGGTGTGTTCTCCATGGTTGAATCTCTTCTTGATTGGTTCATAGTATATCAGCTAAATATAAAAAAAATGTGAAGGTTAAGTGGAGATGTAATGGATTCCTTGACCATTTCTTCGCAGAATATCCGGATTTTATTCACAAGTTCTTCACATGCCTAAGATATCCTATGGGCAATGATCCAATCAACATAGGATCAATCTTAGAAAACAAATGATTATCGGAGGTAAAAGATGATAAAGAAAATATTGATTGGCGTTTTAGCTGCAGTTGTGATTGGTGCAGCAGGAGTTAGCGCCTATAATGTGTTAGCAGGGGAATCGGCAGTGAAGGCAGCTTCCCCAGCTCCGAATGGAGCACAGGCAGGTTATGGACAGGCTGGACAAGGTACTGCATACAGAACACCACTTGCACAGCAAAACCCGGCTCAAGGAACTGGGCTAGCCGGGGCAAACGCTCAGGGGCAACAAGCCCGCGGTAACGGATCGCGAGGCGGCGGAAATGGACGCCGTCAGGGTCAGAATGGCAATGGCGGGCAAAGCGCATACGCAACTCCCAATCCTCAGAATGGTTTTACGGAAGCCCTGTCATTTCATGGAACGATCAGTGCATACAATCCTCCCACATTCACGCTGTTAACGGATGATGGGCAGAGCATTAACGCTCAGCTGGGTAATCAGAGCTATGTTGCTAATTTGGGTTTGACCCTAAGTAATGGAGACAGCGTATC
>DAOTVW010000316.1:0-2131 GCA_034436035.1 Anaerolineales bacterium | reverse complement strand
CCCATTCCCCCCATTCCCCCCATTCCCCTCATATCCTTCAACTCCTACAAGTCGCGATGCTGATTCTTGTCGTTGATTCTTTTAATGTCCCGCAGTCTCTTTGGCGTTTTTTTCTCGATGTTTCTCTTTTGTGGGATTAGTTTTTACTAGTTTTTGGCACATTCTTGCTATCCAGTTATTTTGGTGCTGTGTTCGATATGCAACAGTGGTCACTTGGAATCAACGCGAACTTTTGTTTGGATGCGACCCTAACTTTCGTAGCGATCCTGCAAACAAAACTCTAGCTTACTTGCTCCTTTGCCCCTTACTATCCACCAAGTAATTATTTTGTGCAACTCGAACATGTTTCAGTTGCCTCACGCCTGCCACGCTCGATTCTGTTTTCGTTTGTCTTTTGTATCTCTTGGTCTCTTTTCTTGGGCGTTTTTGTTTACGATTTTTAATCTAGCCTTTCTTGTACTCCCGTTCGGGGATATGTCTTTGTGCTGATTTTCATCGAGGCTCTACGTATACTTACCCATGGGCTACGGCTCGTCACTAATTTTTTATCGAATACGGTGCTGTGGATTGATTGGTTTCGGTCTTTGTCTCTTTTCTTTTCTTTTATTGTCATCGCCTGGTGTGAGCCCTGTTTTTATTTCCGGGTCTGCAATGCCAAAGACAGCATTTGGCTTGTACGTTTTGGTTTATCTGTTGGCTTGCACCCAGCACGCTTTGGGGCCCGCCTGGAGAGCCCTGACTCCTCCGAGCACCCCCATGCTTTACGGTTTTGTTGACTTTATCTTCCTATGACAATGCGTTATCTGGAACTGGCGATCTCTTTGTTCGGTGCGTCCGTACACTTTTGTCGTTGCACGTTTTTGCGCCCAAAATTTTTTTGCAGCACTAAATATATGCATTTTTCTGTTGCGGATCATATCAAGCATGTTGTACGTTCCGCGGCGTATATTCAGTATAGAAAGTCTTCTCATATTCATCATGGACTCCAACGCATTGCGCTCTCTTTAATGTTTCTGCGCAACAGTGTACGATTGCAGTGCTCTACGGAAAGATACTGCAGTCTCGTGAACTACTTTATGTTCCGTAGACTGCTATTGGAAATTTACGTATGTCGCACTAGTGCAGGTATTGCATCGACTGCGATCGACTCACCGATGATCCATATTGCTTGTGTTCCGCTTTCCACATAATCTCCATCGTAGGCCTCTGGAATCTGCAAGGGGGACAAACTGTATCACCAGGTACCTTTTGCTTCTCGGGCTTCAGATGCCAATCTCTGGAATAGATATCGAATGATTCGCGGGCTCCTACTCTTTTTGGACTGTATATACTCGATAACATACTCTGTCACCCTTTTTCATGGGCAAGATAACGCGCACTACCATACCGCTTAGGAAAATGTGTGGCAGCAAATATGGGCGCCCAAATTCACAAATGAACATTCAGTACATGCGTATACTTTCATTCTCTTGTCATGAAAGCCTTCATCACCATCGATGGGTCTGCCTCCCTGGCTGCCGTTTCTCGAGAATCCGGAATCCTCGCTCCGATTCCGGTATCCTCTTCCTGGGATACCTCGATATCTGCTGTCGAACTGGATCATCACCAGAACCTCCTTTACATCGCCGTACTGCCAGCTGCTATCCAAGGTTTTGCGTTTATGCTCGATGCCAGGCTGCTATCGCTGCACAAGATGCCTGATCGTGCATTTTTCTAGTGGCGTACCCCTATCGATCCAAAATCACTATTCCAATCATCATTATGCAGACAGACAAGCTCTTTTCACCACTTTCAATATGCCAAGTCCTTTGACTATAACGAGCTACTGCATAAGCGATCCATTCACCTCATCTGCAAGCACCTAGTTCATGGCCGCAACGAATGAAGCGTAAATTTGCTGTTCCGCCCGTCCACAGCTGGTACTATCATTCGGCAGTCATCACGACGCCCGTGGTATCCTTTCTGCATTGCTTCGCATCTATGTTCCGTCGCACCGGTGCTCGCTAGCGTGCCAGAGCCCAACGCACGCCCTCCCTTGCGACGCATACTACCCGAGGAAATCAACTCTGGCACCGTCTACAACGATGAGCCCCGATTGCGCCGGCTATTCTTGCCTTCCGTCTACACTCAA
>DAOTVW010000315.1:0-12540 GCA_034436035.1 Anaerolineales bacterium | reverse complement strand
CCACAGGGAGCGGAAAATCCTTTTTAACCCGCATCATCTTAGCCGGTTTAATCCAACGCGATCGCGCTTCCTTATTGGTGTTTGATATGCACAATGAATATGGGTTCGACGACATTGCTTCCGATAGTGGGATGAAAGTAAGTGGTTTGAAGACCTTATTCCCCGCACGGGTTAGGGTGGTGGGTTTGGGAGCAAACAGTATGGTGCGCGGAACTGCGGCAGACTTTAGCCTAGAAATCGCTATGAAGGACATCCGTCCGATGGATATTGAACTGCTATCGATGGAATTGAACTTGAAAGAAACCACTCCCACCACATTGGAGGCGTTAGTTTCCAGTTTTGGCGTCGAGCATTGGTTTCAGGCTTTCCGTGAGATGGAAAACGGTGCAATGATCGAGATAGAGGATGAAAGGGGAAGATTGAAAAAGGTGCCTGCCCCAAATAGTGTGGCAGCCTGGGCAAATAACGCCGGGGTTAATGCCATGGCAGCCGAGGCATTACATTCGAAAATGAGCGCCTTATTTCACCGCAGTTACATTTTGGAAAAACCTGCAGCCGATGGCATTGCCGAGATCATCAAAATGCTGCAAATGGGGCAACATGTGGTGCTTTCGTTTGGCGATTACCAGCATGATTTGGATTATCTATTTGTCACCAATCTATTGACTCGCCGCATCCGTGAAGCCTGGGAAAACCAAACGAACCAGTATCGCACGAAAAAGACGCAGGAACCGCGTCCCCTGGTGATTGTGGTAGAAGAAGCGCATAAATTACTCAATCGTCAAATGGCTTCACAAACTACTTTCAATACCATTGCGCGGGAGATGCGGAAATATTATGTGACCTTGCTGATTGTGGACCAAAGGCCGTCGCAAATTTATGATGAAGTCATGTCGCAATTAGGAACGCGCATTTCTGGTTGGCTGGGTGACGATGACGATATCCATGCTGTTTTAGCCGGATTAGCCAGCCGGGATACGCTACGCGGGATGTTAACTCATTTACAGCCCAAGGAAGAAGTGCTGCTATTGGGGTGGGGGGTACCGATGCCGATACCGATCCGCACCCGGCGGTATGATCAACGCTTCTGGCAGGATTTGCGGGAGCATAAAGGCGGTTGGCAATCGCAAGATCAAGTGCTATCTGAGCTAGGATTTTAAGGATATACGAATTGTAGGGCGGGATTCATTCCCGCCGTAAATCAGTAGGGCGTGATTCCAACCCGTCGTAAATCAGTAGGATAGGATTTCAATCCCGCCGTAAATCAGTAGCGCGGGATTCATTCCCGCCGTATATTTGTGGGTATGGCGGACAAGAACCCCGCCCTGTTAAAAAAAGACGTTTTTTGAAGTAATTTGCACAATTTTGATTTTTTTGTTATAATAAACAATAATTCATCTAAGAACTTTTTCGAGGTTTTTCGACTCGCCGAGAAACAGCGACGCGGATAACCTTCCCCAATAAATTTAATCTCAGGAGTAGTGTTATGTCTACCAGTCCAATTGGCATGGGTGAGCAGGGTGAAGCAGAACGGAAGATGTTTGAAGACGAACTGCGACGTGTCCTGGATGCCAGTGAACATGCCGGTGTCATCCTCCGTGTGATCGGTTCTTTAGCTTTTCAGATGCATTGTCCCCAATATGGCTATTTACAGGCTGCTATGGGGCGGGCTTACACTGATATCGATTTTGCTGGTTATCAATCGCAATCCAAAGAAGTGCGGGTGCTGATGGCGGGGTTAGGTTATGATGAGGAACGAGAGGTTTTCATCGTCAGTGAGGGCAATCGGGCTATTTTCAACAACCCGAAAAATGGATTGCACATTGATGTTTTCTATGACAAATTGGATTTCTGCCATGAGATCAGCTGGCTAGGCAGATTAGAAGTGGATAAGCCGACTATCCCATTGGCTGAAATGGTTTTGGAAAAAATGCAGATTGTGAAAATCAATGAGAAGGATGTCATTGATACGATCATGTTGTTGCTCGAGCATCCTTTGGGGGATCATGACAATGGAACGATTAACATCGCCCGCATTGCAATGCTATGTGCTAAGGATTGGGGATTATGGCGAACGACGACAATGAATTTAGACAAAGTCAAACGGCTTGCCCAGACATACCCACAATTAACTGATGAGCACAAAGCGCACGTCGCTCGGCAGGTAGATCAGCTCTTACAGCGAATCGAGGCGGAACCAAAACCTATGCAGTGGCGGCTGCGCGCCCGAGTTGGCGATCGGGTGAAATGGTACAAAGATGTGGATGAGGTACATTAAAAAGATAAAGGTTTCATTTGGACTGGAATTGTTCATGAAGGAGTGGAAGAAATGAAAGATAAGGTAAAAGATTTCATGCGACCCGGGGTGTTGACTTGCCGTAAGGAAACCAAAATTGGACAAGTGGCGGTGATGCTCGACCAACATAAAGTGCATTCCTTGATGGTCACTGACCGTGATGGTCGTATCATTGGAGTCATCACCGATTTTGATTTATTAGCCGGGGAATGGTTATCGGCAGACCCGCAAAGCCTGGAAGTGATGCGTGGATTGACAGCGGGTGACTTAATGTCCTCGCCGGTTGCCAGTATAGAAGCAAGCGCTACAATAAAAGAGGCGTCTCAACGACTAGTACAGGAAGGCATTCGGCGCCTGTTGGTTACAGAACAAGGTAAACCGGTGGGAGTGATTTCGGTTTCGGATATCGTTGCACAAATTGGCTCCGCGGAGCGCTTGGGACGCGGGCAAGTGGGTGATGTAATGTCCGATGCCTACCTGGTTTGCCGGGATAAAACGCCGGTAACTGCCGCTGCGCGGGCGATGACCAGCGCGGGCTGGCGTTCGGTGGTCGTTGTTGATGCGATGGGACACCCTCTCGGCGTGGTGAGCGGGCTGGATATGCTTCCGGTTTGTGCCGAAAAGGATTGTCAGCAAGTGACCGTCTCCGAGATTATGCATCCCCCATTAGCAATTCCAATCAATGCTTCTTTACAAGAAGCCGCTAACCTGTTAATTGAGCATCATTATCATCGTTTGATTGTGGTTGATCCCGAGCAGCCGGATGCAATGCCTTTGGGTGTTATTTCTACTTTCGATATCGTTGCCGAAATGGCTCGCCCGGATTCAGTTTGGCAAAAGTAATTTTGAAGCCGGGTTTGATCAGGCCTGGTTTCTTATATTTTAGTAAAAGGAGAATTCTATGACTGATTTACCCTCCCATGCACAAGTTGTGATTATTGGTGGTGGTGTTGGTGGATGTAGCATTGCTTATCACTTAACCAAGATGGGCTGGAAGGATGTGGTTGTTTTAGAAAGACACGAATTAACCGCTGGTTCGACATGGCACTCTGCTGGTTTGGTGGGGCAATTGCGTTCGGACGCCAACCTTACCCGCATGATGTTTTACAGCACCGACCTCTACCGAAAGCTTAAAGAGGAAACGGGTGTGGAGACAGAATGGCGGGAAGTAGGTGGCATTCGGTTAGCCTCCTCACCAGAGCGTATGGAAGACTTAAAACGCTTGGTTGGTATGGCACGCTCCTTTGGTATGGAGATGGAATTGATTAGCGCTAAAGAGGCGCAAAAAATGTTCCCGCTCATGACCACCGATGGCGTTCTCGGAGCGGCCTATACACCGACCGATGGGATGATTGACCCGACTGGTTTAACCAATGCGCTGGCTGCCGGGGCAAAAATGCGCGGCGCACAATTTTTCCTCAACACAAATGTAGAAGCGATCCACCTTAAAGATGGTCGGGTGGACGAGGTGGTGACCGATAAAGGTACCATTAAAACCGAAATCGTGGTCAATGCCGCTGGTCAATGGGGTGGAGAGGTCGGCAAAATGGTTGGGTTATTCCTGCCTGTCGTGCCTATGGCGCATCTCTACATTGTTACAAAACCGATCCCCGGTGTTGAACGCGACTTCCCAACCTTGCGCGATCCAGACTTGCTCGTTTATTGGCGGCAGGAAACCGGTGGTTTAGTGACCGGTGGTTATGAACGGGATCCGATGCCATTTGGTTTGGATGGTATCCCCAAAGATTTCAAGTATCAATTATTGCCTTTTGATATGGATCGCTTTACCCCCTTGATGGAAAATTCCATTAAGCGCGTTCCCGCCATTGAAACTGCCGAAATTAAGATGTACTATAACGGTCCGGAAGGATTTACTCCCGATGGGGAATTCTTGCTTGGTCCAACTTCAGTGAAAGGGTTCTGGGTTGCGTGTGCCTTCTGCGCCCATGGTCTCGCCGGTGCCGGTGGCATTGGAAAGGTAATGGCAGAATGGATTATCGAGGGACAGCCGGAGTATGATGTTTGGCGGTTAGATGTACGCCGATTTGGCTCGAACTATGCCAGCCAAAACTTCACGGTTACCCGCACCCTTGAAACCTATACTCAATATTACGACATTCACTACCCCGGTGAAGAGCGTATGAGCGGGCGTCCACAACGCCTTTCCCCCACCTATTATCGTTTGCGTGATTTAGGTGCATTCTTTGGTGAGAAGACTGGTTGGGAACGTCCGAACTGGTTCAAACCACACGAGGCGCTGGCGCGCCATGGACATGAGCCCAAAGGTTGGGCACATCATAACTGGTCGCGGGCTATTGGTTATGAACACCTCAAAACACGCGAGATCGCCGGTTTGTTTGATGAGACTTCCTTCAATAAATTCGCTGTACGCGGCTCTGGCGCGTTAAACTTCTTACAATACCTGTGTGCCAATGACATCAATAAACCAGTAGGAACGGTGATTTACACCCAGATGTGCAACAAACGCGGTGGCATCGAATGCGATTTCACGGTTACACGGGTGGCAGAGGATATCTTCTGGATCATTACCGGCACAGCATTTGGTGAACATGATTTATCCTGGTTGCGGATGAATATGCCAGAGGATGGCTCGGTAATTATTGAAGACATTACCTCAAGTTATGCTTGTATTGGCTTATGGGGACCCAAAGCCCGTGAGATCCTTCAAAAGGTCACCAAAGATGATGTATCCAATGAAGGTTTCCCCTACATGACGACCAAGAAGATTGCAGTGGGTGATGTACCCTGCCAGGCAATGCGGGTGACCTATGTTGGTGAGCTGGGTTGGGAGTTCTATTGCCCCATGGAATATGGTCAACGTTTGTGGGATGTGCTTTGGGAAGCGGGCCGTCCATTCGGTATGGTCCCGGCGGGTTATAAAGCCATCGATAGCCTGCGCATTGAGAAGGGATACCGTTACTGGGCAAGCGAAACAACTCCAGATTACACACCCTATGAAGCCGGGTTGGGATTCGCGGTAAAATTAGATAAAGGTGATTTTATCGGCCGCGAAGCATTGGCGAAACAAAAAGCAGAGGGACTTAAGCGGAAACTATGCTGCATCGTTCTCGATGACGACCGCACCGTTGCTTTAGGGAAAGAACCCATTCGTCTGGCTGGCGAAGAGAAAATTATTGGGTGGGTTGCTTCTGGTGGATATGGTTATTCCGTGAAAAAGAGCATTGTTTATGCATACTTGCCTATTGAACATAGCAAGATCGGCACCCGTTTGGAAATTGAATTCTTTGGTGAGATTGTCGGCGCCGAAGTTGTCAAGGAACCTTTATGGGATCCAAAGGGTGAGCGAGTACGCAGTTAGTTAATTCAGGTTGTAAAGGAGCGAAAAGATTTTTTCTTTTCGCTCCTTTGAAATGATTTTATGACCAACATAGGGTAGAAAGTGAGGTGACAATTGAATATCGTAGCCTGTATTAAACAAGTGCCGGATACTGCCGCCAAGCTTCAAGTAGTCGACTCGCATGTAACCTGGGGAGATTCACCGTTGATCGTGAATCCCTGGGATGAGTATGCCTATGAAGAAGCCTTACTGCTCAAAGAAAAATTTGGCGGAAAAGCAACTGCTATCAGCATGGGACCGGAAACAGCTTTAGAAGCCCTCAAGACTTGTCTGGCGGTGGGATGCGACGAAGCCTATCTCATCAGCGATCCAGCATTGAAAGGGTCTGATGCCTCTGCCACTGCCTACACGCTGGCTAAGGCAGTGCAGAAATTAGGAGATGTGGATCTGGTATTGCTAGGCAAGCAAGCAGTGGATGGCGATACGGGTTTAACCGCTGCAATGTTGGGGCGTTACTTGGGTTGGACCGTGCTTACCCAGGTAATTAAAATTGTGGAGATTGACCCGAATGCAAAGACGATCAAAGTGGAACGTTTCATGGAAGAAGGCCGCCAGGTATGCTCAGCAAAACTGCCGGCTGTTGTAAGCGTGATTAAAGGGATCAATGAACCGCGCTATCCTTCATTCATGGGGATTCGAAAAGCTGCCAAAGCGACCATTCCCCAATGGGGTGTAGCGGATTTGGGCATTGAACCAGGCAAGGTGGGCAAAGCCGGCGCGTGCGTGGTTTGGCCCGAGATTTATCCTATGCCAGTCAAGGAAACCAAAGTTGAACTTATTGAGGGTTCCAGTCCACAAGAGATCGCAGCGAAACTGGCAGATAAATTAATCGCCGAGAAAGTGATTTAGAGGGTAGCGCTATGACAAACAAAATTTGGGTTTATATTGATCAATTTAAAGGCGAAGCTACTCCCTCCGCTTGGGAAGCGCTTACTGCTGCTAAAACACTCACCAAAGACCTGGGTGGTGGCGTCACCGCATTAGTTTTTGGTGCGGATGTCGGCAAGGTAGTTCAACAGGCCTTTGAGTTTGGCGCTGATGAAGTGGTCGTTTGCGATGATCCTAGTTTGAAGGATTTTCGTTTAGAACCTTATGGAGCCCTATTCGCCAAAGTGGTAGGGGAGGCAAAGCCGGAAGTAGTATTGGGGATTGCTGGAACCAGGACGCGTGATTTATTCGCCTATGCTTCGGTAGACTTGAAGACCGGCGTAATCGTGGATGCGACCGGTTTAACAGTTAAAGATGGAGCGGTACAGGTTACCCGTCCAGTTTATGCAGGCAAATTGTTGTGTAATGAGCTTTGCCCAACTGCTCGTCCCCAATTGATCACGGTGCGAGTACGTGCTTTTGCCCATCCGGAAGCACAACCAGGTAAAAGCGGGAACGTCACCAAGGTGTCTGCAGTTTTATCGGAAGATGCCCTCTCGACCAAAGTGTTGGATTATGTGGTGGAAGAAGGGCAAGTTTCGTTAGATGGAGCTGCAATCATCGTTTCCGGCGGCCGTGGTGTGAATGGTCCGGAAGGATTCGAACCAATTCGTCAACTGGCAAAGGTATTAGGCGGGGCGGTTGGAGCTAGCCGCGCTGCGGTGGATGCTGGATGGATCCCTTATGCCCACCAGGTAGGGCAGACAGGAAAAGTAGTATCGCCAGATCTTTATATTGCCTGCGGTATATCTGGAGCGGTTCAGCATCAAGCTGGAATGCGCACTTCAAAAGTGATTGTCGCCATCAATAAAGATAAGGATGCCCCGATATTTAATCTGGCTAAATATGGCGTGGTAGGGGATCTTTTCGAGATCGTGCCGGCATTGACCGAGGAATTCAAAAAACGGTTAGGAAAATGAACCTCGCTTTGATTTAAAGCGTGATGGGTATATTAATATTCTATGCTCTGTGGCTTGAGCAGAGGAGGCTGGCAGCAAACCAGCCTCCTCCCAATATTAAAATATTCCCCGAGATTGACAAAAAACCTTGACGATTTATCTAACTTTATTTAAAATATTATAGATGTCTATACGTCTAGATAGCCCCTTTGAGGTTATTGAGTGAGCACAATCATTTCCACCGAAGGTGTTCCCTTATACGTTAAAATCCGTGAAGTCTTACGGACAGAGATTCTTAATGGCAATTTGAAGCGGGGTCAAAAAATTCCATCTGAAGATGAATTAGCAGCTCGTTATGGAGTTAGCCGCATGACCGTGCGGCAAGGGATTCTTGATCTGATTGATGAAGGATTGTTATATCGCCGGCAGGGATTAGGTACCTTTGTGGCATTTCCCCATATTGAACGCGATCACACTCGCTTGACCAGCTTTTTCGAGAGCGCTCGTCAGAAAGGGATTCATGTTGCTGCTAAGGTGTTGAATGTGCAGGTTGTTCCCAGCCGGCGCAAGATTGCAGAAGCGCTCGATATCCCGGTTGGAGAAGCAGTGATTCATATTCGCACTTTACGTTATGCCAACCATGTGCCGGTAACTTTGCATGATGCCTACATTCCAGAAAAGTTATTCACCCCGATTTTGAGTGAGAACCTTGAGAATACACCCTTATGGGATTTACTGGAAAAATATGGATACCGTGTCAAGCGTGCAATCCAAAGGCTGGAAGCGCGGGAAGCGGATCCGGAGCTGGCGCGGATGATCGGACTTGATCCCGGTGCACCCATCCTATATAAAGAACGCACCATTTATGCAGAAGATGGTACGCCAGTTGAGTTCACTTATTGTTACAACCGTGGAGATTTATATTCCTTAACGGTTTCAATGGAACGCTAAGATCTTTTTCAGTTGGAAATTTGGCTGAGAGCAAGAATTCAGCTTAAATACTTTGAAGCACTGTTATAAAGGTGCTCTACAAACAATATATCTTTACATAGTTGAACCAGGAGGCTTTTTATGGAACCGAGTGTTATTGAACGTCTTGTAGCCACCAATCCCGACATGGAGATTTGGTGGGATTCTTCCCCGTTGATTTATAAAAACTGGAAGAAGAAAATGATAGATATGGCGCCGGAGAAGCGCAAGAAAACCATGGAAGAAGAACTGGATCGTTTCTTCAACCTGGAAGACCCAGCCAAGTCTGTGATCCGTGGCTGTACTACCAACCCGCCGCTATCCTTAGGCGCAGTGAAGGATGATCCCGTATTTTGGAATGCGTGGATTGACAATCTCATTTCAGAAAATAAAGATAAGACCCAACACGAGTTATTTTGGATGACGTATAAAGAGGTCATTCGGCGCGGCGCTCAAATGTTGATGCCGATTTGGGAAGCATCTGAAGGCCGTTTTGGATATATTTCTGGACAGCTCGATCCGCGCTTGAACTTCGAAACCGAAAAAATGATCGAGGCCGCCAAAGAAATCCGCGCCATTTCCCCGAATGTGATGATCAAAGTCCCCGGGACCACCCAGGGTGTTGAAGTGGTGAAAGTATTGACCTCTATGGCAATCCCAACCAATGTGACCACTTGTTTTATGCTCCCTCAAATTATGGCAGTAGCCAATGCTGCTATGGAAGGGATAAAGATTGCCAATGAAAACAAAGTGGATATGAGCAAGTGGCGCGCCGTCATCACTATGATGATTGGGCGTTTAACCGAAAACCCGGAATTAGACGTTCAGGCAGCCCGCCGCAACATCAAGTTATCCTGGCAGGATAAGCACTGGTTTGGCATTCATGTTTTCCGCAAAGCCTATCGTCTGCTAACCGAAGGCGGTTATGCCAGTAAACTGCTCGCTTGCTCGATGCGTGACGGTCCAAATGTGGCGGGTAAATATCGTTTCTGGGATGTGGAAATGATTGCCGGTGGAGATATTGTCTATACAATGCCACCGTATGTTTTGGAGCCACTCTGGCATCGCTGCTCCGATTTACACTTCTACCCACGCATCCATGAAGAAGTGCCCAGCGAGGTGCTCTATAAACTGAGTAAGATCCCCTATGCGATTCAGGCAATGGATCCAAACGGTTTAGAGATTACCGAATTCAACGATCACCCCGCAACGGTTGCGACTGCTGAGGCGTTTGCAAAAGCCTCTATTGGTCTGGAAGAATATGTCGGTGAACGGATGAAAATCGTTCTTGGCAATAAGGCTGCTGTAAAATAAATTTTCTTAAACCTTTCCCCTTCGATGTGCTGTTTTTGAAGGGGAAAGGTTTATAAATAGAATGCGTAGGGACAATGAAAGCATACACAGAACTTGACAAACTCGTAGCAACAACCATCCGCATGCTGGCGATTGACGGCGTGCAACAAGCTAATTCTGGCCATCCGGGTTTACCGCTTGGAGCAGCCGATATTGCCACTGTCCTTTGGGGACATTTCTTGAAACATAACCCAGCACAACCTACCTGGTTTAATCGGGACCGCTTTATCCTATCCGCCGGGCATGGTTCGATGCTTCTGTATTCCTTGTTGCATTTGTTTGGATACCCCTTATCTTTGGATGAACTGAAACGTTTCCGCCAATGGGGAAGCGCCACACCGGGTCATCCAGAATATGAACCCAAGCATGGTATTGAAATGACCACCGGGCCGCTTGGACAGGGAATTTCCACTGCGGTTGGAATTGCCCTGGCAGAGCGGATGTTAGCAGCCCGCTTCAATCAGCCTGATTTACCGATCATCGACCACTATACCTATGTGTTAGCCTCGGATGGTGACCTCATGGAAGGGGTATCGCATGAAGCCGCATCGCTCGCGGGACATTGGGGTTTAGGTAAGTTAATCGTGCTGTATGATGATAACCATATCACCATTGATGGCTCTACTGAATTATCCTTTAGCGATGATGTATTGATGCGCTTTAAAGCATACGGTTGGCATGTTCAGCGGGCGAATGGGCATAATTTTGAATCGATCGATAAAGCCATTCGCGCCGCTCAAGCGGAGACCGCAAAGCCTTCGATCATTGCCTGCCGCACCCATATTGGCTATAAGAGCCCCAAGCAGGATAATTCCGAAGTGCATGGCTCTCCCTTAGGAGAAGAGGGTGTAAATTTAACGAAAAAAGCGTTCCGCTGGCCATTGGAGCCCAAATTCTATATCCCCAGCGAAAAATTGGCGCCTTATTTTGCGGAAGTAAAAGAACGCGGCAAGGCTGCGCAAAAAGAATGGGAAACGTTATTCGATGTATATCGCCAGAAATACCCGCAATTAGCAGCTGAATTAGAATATTTTATGCAAGGAACCTTGCCCAAGGGCTGGGAGGCTAATGTGCCAGTTTTCCCAATGGATAAACCATTAGCCACACGAGTTGCCTCTGGTAAAGTACTGGATGCAATCGCGCTAAAAATTCCCACTGTGGCAGGTGGTTCGGCTGACCTGACTCCGAGCAACAACACGAAGCCAAAAGATGCCAAAGCAATCAAGAAAGAGGATTTCAGCGGCAGCTATATCCATTTTGGTATTCGCGAACATGGCATGGGCACGATCATGAATGGGTTGGCTTTGCATGGCTTTCGTCCGTATGGCGGCACCTTCTTGGTCTTCTCGGATTACATGCGTCCCGCAGTGCGCCTGGCAGCGTTAATGGGGCTGCCCGTCGTTTATGTTTATACTCACGATAGTATTGGTCTCGGTGAAGATGGTCCTACCCACCAACCGGTTGAACATGCTATGGCGCTGCGAACTATCCCAAATTTAGTCGTGATACGTCCAGCCGATGCCAACGAAACCGCCGCAGCCTGGAAGATAGCCTTAAACCGCAAGGAAGGACCGACAGCATTGCTCTTAACCCGCCAGGCTGTACCTATGGTATCGAGCGATGGTAAAGGTGTCGAGAAAGGAGCCTATATCCTGGCTGATACACAAAAAGGCAAGGTGGATGTCTTGTTAGTTGCCAGCGGCTCCGAAGTCAGTTTGGCGCTAGCAGCACGGGAGCAATTAGCGCAAGAAGGCATTCAAGCACGCGTCGTTTCGATGCCCAGCTTTGAGTTGTTTGACGAACAACCCCTGGAGTATCAAGAGAAAGTATTGCCGAAGAATATCCCCGCTGTTTCCATCGAAGCAGGGGTGACCTTGGGTTGGGATAAATATCTGGGAAGCAAACATGCCGTTATCGGTTTAGATCGCTTTGGTGCTTCGGCGCCCTATAAAACATTATTTGAACAGTTCGGCTTTACTGTTGCGAATATTGTCGCCCAAGTCAAGGAATTGTTATAGATAGCATCTTGGGTTGTTCTTTAATAATTGAATAGCGTTTTGTCAGTTTCGATAAGCTATTATCCTGACAATTGAGAGCGCAATCTTCCTCCTGTGCTCCCCTCCTACCCCCTTCAAACCCTCGTTCTTTCCCCAGCGTGGGAGAGAACGAGGGGAGGGAGCGGGAAATGTGTGCGCTTACCCCTATCGACAGTGCTATACCGGAAAGGGAATTGTCCAGGATTACCCAACTGGTCGAGGGTTATCATCAAGCTGTTCATATATTTGGTGTGAGCGGGAACATGAGGTTTATTATTGAATACCACCCGCTCAGCTTGACAGCTTTTTGTTCGATATACCCTCCCCATCATTACTTTGAAGCCAATCCGGTTCATAGCGGGAGGACAAAACTGTTTGCTCTGATCTTTCTTTATTCTCTCCCAGGATATGACCGTTGGTGATGTTATCAATTTTTTCAATTTGAAAGGAGGTGAACGAAAAAATAAGGTTTATATCGCTCAAGCCACAAAAGTAAGATTTTTATCATGAGTTCGAAAACATTATCACATTTTATTTTAGGAGACCGATCATGGCTGAAAATAAACCAAAATCTCGTGAAGAGCAAATATTGCAAGATGTGAAAGACTTGCACCAACTGGGTTATGCCCAGAAATTGTTCCGGGAGATGGGTGGCTTCTCCAACTTTGCCATTTCCTTCTC
>DAOTVW010000314.1:0-1979 GCA_034436035.1 Anaerolineales bacterium | reverse complement strand
CTCCCTCAATAAATTAAATATATCTCGCTTATACTCTTATTTTCATAGTTTTACATTTTATTTAGCACACCTTAAACTGGTTAAATTTTTCGGAGTCACCCTGTTTTTATAGGAAGGTACACTAAATCAAAGGTCATCTCGTATCTTCCACAATATGGTTGCACCTTGGATCTCTACGAATCAGTCCCTTGTGGTTCACCCTCCCATTTCTCACAGGATCTCACACTTAGTGTGGTCCGAACATTCCTTCGTTCAACCTGTCAAGGGGTAGAGGCTGGGAAAGCTTTCTGCCAGGGTCATATGCCCGTACGTATAAAATTCCACCCAGCTGCTCCGTGCTAAAATTGTGATGTTATTTCACTTGGAAAATAGAGTATTTCGCGGACCATAACGCTTTTCTAATTGCTTTAATTTAAAAATCAACAAGATTCTGTAGCCGTCGAGGCTGTGGATAGTGTGGGCAGGCTCTTTTAAGGAATACCCCATATGGCCTGTCCAAGCATTGTGGGTAACCTGAAGCGTCTAGCGGAGGGTTATCCACAATGAGGCACTATCCACAGCCTATAGGGTAATAGCTTATCTACATTAAACTTAAGATGCTAATAATTGCCTCGTAACCTTTTGAGGATCATAACTCGTTTGGCGCCTTCCTATTGCAAAGAGTATGCGGATAAGTTTACATGTTAACGCAACAATAGATTGCAATTTTTTTAAGGGATTTTCTGGCCGGTTAGTGTAGTACTGATGAAGTTGTTTAAACTCTGGATTCTTTGTTACAAGAACCATTACTGCTCGGAACAATAAGGCTCGAAGCCGTGAGCGCCCACGTTTCGTAATCGTTGTTTGGCCTTTATGTTTTCCTGAGGAATTTTCCCTCAGGTTTAATCCACCCAATTTGACAATTTGGTTAGGATGATTGTAGTTGAATAAGTCCCCTACCTCGGCTAAAAATCCAGCTATCGTAATCCAGCCTATACCCTTTATCTTCATCATAGCCTGAGCTCCGGGCATTGTTGCCAGCATTTCTTGGACATATCCTTCAATTTCTTCAAGTTGTTGCATATATAGCTGATACTGTTCCAGAAGCATTTTTAGCTCCTGACGGGCCATTTTTAGCCCTTGGGTCAATCCGATTGAATGCCGAGCTGCTTCAACAAGGCTCATTGCTCGCTTTATTCCTACAGCTTTTTTGACTTCTTTTCTCCACTGAGGGACGATACCTGTTACTCCCTGAGCCAAAACATCTTCTGGCAGAGGGAAATGTTTTAACGTTGAAAGCGAAGTTTTACCATCCCAATTCTTAAAGACGGTTAGATACTCTGGAAAAAACCGATCAAGCCAGTTTTGGACTTGATTCTTGATCTGGATCAACTGGACGACGACCCGTTCCCGTTGAACCATCGCCACTCTGAGGTCCGCATATATTCCTTTAAGCAGGATTGGTTCCGAATACCGTCCATCTTTAACCAATTGGGCGATGACCTTAGCGTCCTTAACATCATTCTTTGTGGGTGAATTATCATCGAGTTCTTTAATCTTCTTCACATGTAATGGGTTAACTGCCACAACCAAAATTTTAGCTTCAAGTAAATATTGTGCTAATGGTAACCAGTAATGGCCTGTCGGTTCCATCCCACACACGATTTGTCCTTTAGCATGCTTTTGTTTGATTTGCTGAATCCAAGATAATAACTTGATATATCCCGTATTAGAATTCTCAAAGATCAATCGCTTGCCCAACTCAATACCTCGACTATCTTGGGCACGAGCGACATGTTTAGCCTTGGCGATATCAACACCGATTATTAAGGTGTTTTCTGTGATTTGCTCAATTCTATGCTGTTGGGTATAATTCATGGTAAGCACCTCTCTTTGGTTTTTACGAGTCCTTGCGCTGCAGCTACGGACACTTAGTATATTACCAGGAGGTGCTATTCTTTTTCAAACCGCGTTTTCTTTTATTACAGGAATGCTTTCTG
>DAOTVW010000313.1:0-11542 GCA_034436035.1 Anaerolineales bacterium | reverse complement strand
AATCCAATCACAACCGCGATCAAAATAATGGTTTGATAGTTTTTCCTGATGGTTTCCGCAAAAGCAATCATATTGTCTCCTCGATGATCAACCCATGTTTAATTTTTAATATTGGATCAATCTATCTTTATCAAATCTTTTCTTTGAACAGTGGACATGACTCATGCTTTCTAGGACTTTTATCGTACTACTAATACGGGACAATGAGCATGGTGGGTGACGCGTTCCACGGTACTTCCTAATAATAAATCTTCCAAACCTCGTTTTCCGCGCGCACCAATTGTAATTAGGTTTGCTCCTAATTCATCTGCTGCAGCGACAATTTCCTTCCACGGTGTGCCAACACGCAGCAAAGTTTTTACTTTTGATGGATCTGCCCCAATCGCTTCCACTTCTTTTTTCAGATGGTTCATTACTCGTTCCTCATATTCAGCTTCCAATCGGCGATTCAATTGGTCGAGTTCTTCTGATTTAACAAAGGGATCGGGTACATCATCTAAAATATATGGTAAGTCCTCTGCATCCACTACGGTTAGCGCGATCACTTCGCCATTGGAGCATTGCGCACATTGCAACGCTTGCAGTCCTGCATCGCGTGCAGGTTGGGAAAAATCGGTGACCCAGAGTATTTTCTTGAACATTTTGTCCTTCCTTTCTAAAAAATGCTGATTTTCACATATAATCTATGCTTGTTTCGACGCCGACAGCACCCCTTCAAGCTTCGATGCAGGTTTGAACCATCTGACTAACCCGGGGGATATTCGCAGGAATATTGCCATAAAGGCGATCTGGATGATCGGTTTCAATGCTAATACCAACACCGTCAAAGGTGTAAAAAAGATCGTTGCCAGCGCTAATGCAATAGAGATATTCTTTCCAGCAGTACCATAAGCAAACGCGATCATATCTTCATAGTTATATTTCAGGAGGCGGGCTATCAGCACTGCCACACTAAACAAAATGGCATATAAGAAAGTTAATGGAATTAATATAATCAAAAAATATTGGGGGTTATGTAGTACATTATTTGCCTCCAAAGCCATCGAGATGAAAACAATCAAATACATCCCTAACATAGAAACGCCGGGCAAAATAGGCTTGACTTCCTTGAATCCTTCTGCACCCCATCTACGGATAATCAAACGGCGGGTTATATCGCCTAAAATCAGTGGCACGACCACTGCCAACAGGATTTCCTTGAACATTCCCCAAGCATCAATATGCACATATTGGTGAGCCAAAATTGGCATCCAAACCGGGATCATCACGATACTCACCAATAAGCTGAGAGCAACGATCACCAGCGCAAGCGCTACATTACCTTTAGCATAACCAGTCCAGCCTGCCACCATGCCCGCGCATGGTACTGTTCCTGTCAAAATCAAACCTACCGCAAACTCAGGTCTGTTATGCAAGAACAGGTATGCCAATCCAGCGGCCAGGAGTGGAGAAAGCACAAAATTAACCGCCATGGATACAAGAATTAACTTTAGATTTAGCATTGCCTTCCCAACATCTTCTATTCGCAAACCGATCATCATGGGATACAGCATAATAAATAAAGTCAAAGTAGTATAGGATTTCAATCCTTTGGCAACAGCAGGTGCAAAATAACCAAAGGCGACCCCAATAATGATGGATAAAATGAGGAAAATAACCAGATTTCCCTCAATAATTTTTGCCATTTTTTGTAAGTTTTTAATCATTTTACCGTCCTCCTATTTTGCAAGATCCCAAATCATTTTGGCTGCGATGAGCCAAAGCAGAAAACCAATAATTCGTTTTAGTTGTGCGCTAGAGACTTTGGTTTTCATTAATTGTGAACCAACAATTGAACCAGCGGCTGCCATGATGGCAGTGATGCCAATAAAAAGCGGGTCGAGTTTTCCCATTGTGGCATGCCCTAGAAACCCTGATAAGGAAGAGAACACCACCACAATCGAAGTTGTCCCAGCGGCGATCTTGGCATCCAAGCCTATCCAATTCAGCACCGGAAGAATGAAATTGCCACCACCAACCCCTAATAGACCGCCCAAAAATCCTGCCGTTGCTCCAACGCCCACACCAGCGCCAACTTCAGCGGGCCGGCTCATTTCTTGGCTGCGTTGTTTGGCTCGATAAAACAACATCAAAAATCCTGCAAATACCAAAAAAGCCGAAAATAAACTGAGTAAAATTTTCTTGTCTACGTATGGGGTTAAACGAGCTCCGATCGGCGAAAAGATCACTGCGGTAATTAACACAGGCAAGCCCACTCTCCAGTTGACCAATTTGCCGCGCCAATAATTGATGGACGCGAATAATAAACTCACCACATTCAGCAATAGGGCAGTCGGTGTCGCTTCTGCTAATGGGACACCGAGATAATAAAACAATGGCACAAAGAGAAAGGCAGCGCCGATTCCCGCCATTGCCAGTAAGCCCGAAAAAACAAACACCAAAATTGCACTGATAATATAAGTAGAGATCGTCATAGTTACCTCGAAAATCTCCCCGCTCATTTTAGAGCGGGGAAATTAGTTTCTATCCGTTTTTTGCCTGCAGCATTTTTCTTACCTTGCCTGGCCAAACCTCGGGAATGATGCTGGCATATCCTCCGGAAATGATGCGTACATTATCAAATCCATTCACCCGAAGATATGCGAAAGCCACATTCGATCGGTCACCGGCAGTGCAAAGGGTGGCTACCAACTTGTCGCGTGGTACTTCATTGAGGCGCTGGGGTAACTCATTGATTGGGATCTCCAGTGCAAAGGGGAATCGCATGAATTCCCGCTCTTCTGGTGCACGAGTATCCAGTAAAACTGCCTCACCTTTTGTCCATTTCTCAAAAAAGGCGGGAGCATCTACCTTGTGTTGTCCGGTGCTCCAAAATTCAAAGTCTAATCCGCTCACCCATTTCGAAAAAGTATCATCAGCCATATTATCCTCCATAAAATAACAATCTAAATTTCATGACAGTGCCTGTCATGTTTCATACCCGTGAATTCTGCAGTTGCAGAGCAAATGCCTCTTCCAAGACCTGTTCAATCTTATTCAGTCCACGATAGCCAATCATGACCACTTTCTCATCCACCACTAATGCTGGGGTAGACATCACACCATACGATAAGATTTCAGGCAAATCCTGCACATATTCCACTTGGACATTCTGCCAATTCTTTTTCTGCACTATTCGGCGAACATCCTCTACCATACGCCGACAAGAGGCACATCCCACTCCTAAAACTTTTATTTTCATAACTTCATTTATCCTTTTCGCTTTATGTATTGACGAATAAATCTTGTACCAGGTGCGAGTCAGCCATCCGCTCGCACCCAGCAAGCTAAAATATACCCTTTCAAAGCACCAGGTTGAATAAATAGCCGGTGAAGATAATCGCCACAGCAATGACTGTCACGAATATGGCGATCAATTGCGGTTTCAACACCCTGCGCAAGATGATCATCTCTGGCAAACTCAACCCCACGACCGACATCATGAAAGCTAATACGGTACCGAGAGCAGCGCCTTTCTCCATTAATGCGCTCACCACCGGGATAATCCCAGCCGCATTGGAATATAAAGGTACACCTAAGATTACCCCAGCAGGCACACTCCACCAGGCATTTTTGCCCAGAATCCCCGCTAAGGCGCTTTCCGGTACATACCCATGAATGCCCGCCCCGACTGCAATACCAATGACCACATATAACCAAACCTTACCGACAATATCTTTCGTGGACTGCCAGGAATTTTCAAAGCGTTCGGCCCAGCTCGGTTTATATCCCTCAATTTCCTGCCCGCTCGTTTTGATTTGCCAGACAAAATCTTCCACATAGCGTTCCAGTTTTAAGCGCCCAATCACTACCCCTGCTAGTGTCGCAATCGTCACACCACTGACCAGATACAGCCCTGCCACCTTCCAGCCAAACAAACCAAACAACATTACCAAGGCAACTTCATTGATAACCGGCGCAGCGGTAAGGAAAGAAAACGTAACCCCCAATGGGATGCCGCTCTCGACAAAGCCAATGAACAAGGGCACAGCCGAGCAGGAACAAAATGGCGTCACCACTCCTAAAGCAGCCGCCAATAGATTGCCTACGCCCTCTCGCTTCCCCCCTAACCAGGCGCGGGTTTGTTCCGCACTAAAAAAGGATCGTAAGGTCGTAATCAAAAAGATCATCCCGCCTAAAAGTAAGATGATTTTTGGCACATCGTAGAAAAAGAATGCCAGTGACTCACCTAAATGGGAGCCTTTGGGAAGCGCTAATAAACCATACGCCAACCAATTCGCCAAGGGCTGGATGGTTTTATAAGCAATAAACCAAAGGATCGCCGCCAGGACAACGATAATCCAGGAGCGACTATCTGCAGACAATCCTTTTTCTTTGGTTGTTGTTTTTGTATTCGTTGTATCTACCATTCTAACTCCTATATTCAATATATTGAATGCTTTTTGGGCTAAAAAAAAGCCTAACGGCTTGGATGTTTCACCACTTGACAACGCGGACAGGTGCAATCATCAAGGATATCCAACGATAGATCTGGTTGGATGTGTTTACCGGTTAACTTATATACGATATCCAGCAAATCAAATATCTCCGTATAACTCACATGATAATAAATGTTCCAACCTTCCCGCCGCACCGAAACAATCCCTGCATCGCGCAATACCATCAGATGTTGCGATATATACGCCTGGCGAAACCCCAATGCAGCCTCCATATGGCAAACGCATTGATCGGATTTTCGTAATAACTCCAAGATCGCAAGGCGCGCCGGATGGGCAAGCGCTTTCAATATTTTCGCTTCGCCATCAAATTGGTCCACATTCATGTCTATCGTTTCTGTTTCCTTTCTTTCCAAATTATTGTACGCCCAAGCTGCAGCAGCACAATAGGCTATATATAATTATTATACTATGATATTCGTCATTTTGAATATGATTTTGTTGTCAAATATATCCTCACCCCTAAAAATCATCCTTACCTATTACACAGCTGCTGGTTCTTTTTCGCTGGAATATTCCAGATAAATCTTCTCTTCGCTATCATCATAGGAAAGGATTTCCGCATAGCGTCCCCAATTGATCAGCGTATCTAATTGTTTTTCCGCCTCTTCCGGGGGGAACTCCAATTCCAATGCCATTTTAACCACATCGAGTTCTAGTGCATGCTTATCCGCCCGCTGCAGCATGCGCAACAGCCAGCGGACTAACGGCAGGCGGCGGATGCGGGTGGCAAAAATTTCCTTGCGCGCTAAAATACTGGCTTCCGCAAAAGTCTCCCCTAATGGGGTGAGTTTGATATCCCCTTTTGCAACGGTTGCAAAACCCAATAATTCGCTCATTTCTGTAAGGCGGAGAACCTGGTCTGAATCAAGGGAAAGTTCTTCAGATATCCGATAAATATCCGCCTCGTTATTTGGTTTATCGGCTAAATATTCGAGCAAACCAGCCAAATCGGAAATGGTGGTATTGGGTAAACGGCGGGTAAAGCCAGGTTGACCCGGTTCAGAACCAAGCTCTGCACTTTCTGGTTGGGTTTGCCCAGCTAACAAACCATATACCTCATCCACCAAAGCTCGAAAGCTATCCGATTGACGCTGGCGAGGGTGGGGTAGATTTATTTTCAATTCTGCAATTACTCGCCCTGGTTCTTTATCCATCACCACAATCCGATCCGCCATGAAAACTACCTCTTCAATATTATGGCTAACCATGAGAATAGCTTTGGTGGGGATGTTTCCGCTCGTCCATAGTTCCAATAATTCTCCGCGCAGTGCTTCAGCGCTAAGTACATCCAAAGCTGAAAAGGGTTCATCCAAACAGAGTAACTCCGGTTCTACCGCCATGGCGCGTGCAAATCCAACTTTTTGACGCATACCACCGGATAACTCGCGGGGGTAAGCATTTTCGAAACCATCCAAACCAACCCGGTCGATTAAATCAATCGCACGTGAAGAGCGGAGATTGGGAGCAACACCACGTGCTTTAAGCGCTAATTCCACGTTTTGATAAACCGTTAGCCAAGGGAAAAGTGCAAAGGTTTGAAAAACAATCGTCGCATAGGGATTGACGCCTTGTAGTTTGCTGCCGCGGTAAAGGACTTCTCCCTCGGATGGCTTTTGTAAGCCAGTGATAATGCGCAACAAAGTGCTTTTCCCACACCCGGAGGGACCCAGCAAGGCAACAAATTCACCTTCCTGCAAGGTAATATTGACATCCTGTACCGCGGTAAACTTACGGCTACCACTGGTATAGATCTGATGGACATGGCGAACTTCGAGAAGTGTGTTTGGTTTGGTATCCATTTTTTACTCCAAGCGGTATTTTTCTTCGGCAACCCGGTAAAGGCGGCGCCAGACAAGGCGATTAATCATAACCACCGTAAAAACCATACTCAATGTCGAAGCAAGTAATAGCGGATAATTTCCCAGCGCGGTGGCTTTAGCTATCGTCGCTCCTAAACCAGTGGTGGTGAGAGTCTTCCCGCCAAAATCGATATACTCCGCCACAATGCTGGCGTTCCATGCTCCGCCACTGGCAGTGATTGCGCCGGTAATAATATAAGGAAAAAGAGCGGGCAATATTAACGTGCGCCAACGGCTCCACTTTTTCAACCCTAATAGCGCGGCGGTATATTTCAGGTCTTGCGGGATGGCGCTTGCCCCGGCGATGATATTGAACAATAAGTACCATTGTGTCCCCATCAGCATCAAGAAAATTGCTGCGATATTCAAACCACCCACCAGATTAATGACTAACAGCAAGAATACGGGGAAGATAGCCGTTGCCGGGATAGAAGCGGCAATTTGCACAATCGGTTGGATCACAGCCGCAACGCGCCGATTGGTGCCAATTGCAACCCCCACCGGTATTGTCCAGGCTAAAGCAATTGCCAGAGAGGTAAAAACACGCAGCAAGGTCGCCAAGACCCCCATTAAAATCCCCCACCACTGGGCTAATGGCAGGTTCACCAACATGTGGAAAGCCAAAAGCCCGCCATATCCGATTAAAATAATGCCCATGCTCAGCAACGCCCAATCTGTCCAACGGGTTTTGAACTCCGTCTCTTGAAAAGTTCCTTTCATCGGGTATTTGCGAACCAGGTATAAATCCAGCCGGTCGAACAGGCGAGCAAAATATTCCCGGATATGTGACAAAAGCCGGGAATCATTGACAAGGTCATAAAACCAGGAAGTGGGAGGCTGGTCGCTCTCCACCATCTCCAATTTGAAACGATCAGACCAAGCCAGCAGGGGCCGCCAAATCAACTGATCGAGGGCGATGATGACCGTCACCAGGGCGAGCAACCCCCAGCCGATGGCCGAGAGGTTACCTTCAATGGAAGCTTGGCGCAAAAATGCACCGAGGCCCGGCAAGCGGAAATCACGTGAGCCAACCGTGAAAATTTCTGCCGCCATCACAAAGAACCAACCACCCGCCCAGGACATCATGCTGTTCCAAATCAAGCTGATCATTCCAAACGGTAATTCCAACTGTTTGAAACGCAGCCAATTATTCAAGCGGAAGATCGCGCTGGCTTCGCGCAGTTCCTTGGGAATAGTGGTCAAGGATTGATACCAGCCAAAAGTCATGTTCCAAGCCTGACTTGTAAAGATAAGCACAATCGACGCCAACTCCGCCGCCACACGCTGGGGCAATACTGCGCTTAGGCTGAGCAGCACAACCGGCAAAAAGGACAAAATCGGCACACTTTGTAAGACGTCTAACAGGGGTAAGAGAACTTTTTCTGCCCGCAAATTATATGCAGCCGCACGACCATAAAATAGCGTAAACAATAACGACAACAGATATGCGGCAGCCATTCTTCCTAATGAAAGCAGTGCATACCAGGGCAAAACTTGTGGTTTAAGGACGATAGCCGGCCCTTGAATTTCAGCCGGCGCATTAAAGGCAACCCGTACACCCGCATAGAAAAGGGCGGTGATTAAAAGCAAAACCACTGCATCTCCCCATGTGAAGATGCGGCTCATGCGTTCTTTTGGCGGTAGAATGTTCTGCAGAAGCCCCATGCCATCTCCTTGTAGCAAAAGAGTTAAAACAATGCCCCGCATCGGTTGATGTGCGGGGCAGGAGATAGCCTTTTATGAGCAAATCAAATTTCGCTCAATCACCAACCGATGGGATGCGTTGTAGCATTGTACTTGGAAGCGGATCGTCCGTTAATAACTCGTCCATTTCATTCTTATGCTATTAATATACATCCCTCAAAGTATTAAGTCAAGGTAACTTTTCAAAAAACATCCTCTCAATCCTCCCCTCTGATTAGGGAAGTATAAAAATGAGGAAAATCCCTCCAAAAAACCAAAATAATGCGATAATAAAATAGAGAAAGGAAATTATCCATGACCCCTACACCCAAAACATACCAACAATTCCAAAAAGAATATCCGGAAGTATATGCTGCCTACGAAAAACTAGGTGAAAAAATTGCCGCATGCGGCCCGCTAGACCAAAAGACAAGAGAATTGATCAAACTTGGCATGGCAGCGGGCAGACAAGCCGAAAGCTCGGTGCACTCCCATGTTCACCGTGCGATAGAAGCTGGCGCAACAGCGGAGGAAATCGAACATGCGCTTTTATTGGGAATAACCACCATAGGCTTTCCCGCCACTATGGCAGCACTGAGCTGGGCAAAAGACGCCTTATCCAAATAATTCAACGTAAGGTGGGGCCACATCCCCACCACCTCCCATAGGGCGGGATACCATTCCCGCCAATGATGCGCTTCCGGTATCATCCCCCCACCTCCCGTAGGGCGGGATTCTATTCCCGCCGCTATAACACACCATGAACATCCTTTCCCGCCATTCTTAAACAATGGCAGTTAAAAAAACCTTACTGATTCTGATTCTCCGCTTCCATTTCAGCGTTCACCAACCAGGTGGTCACTTCCGCCTGGGTCGGAACCCGCCCGGCACAAACCAATTTCTCATTAATCACCAAGCCCGGTGTGGTTAAAATGGGATACTTCATGATATCTTTGTAATCGGTAACTTTCGTAAATTCGGCTTCCAGTCCCATTTCGGCAACTGCCCGGCGGGTGATCTTTTCCACTTTGGTGCAATTATCGCAAATCGGACCAAGCACTTTGATATGTAACATAATCTCTAATACCTCCAATGCATTTTCTATGATAGCTTATCGTTATAACCATTATAACAGCATATTCCTTTCTTTGAATATGATAACTGTATCTAAAATAAAGGACATCTTTCCTCAATATTTCATTCGCAAAAAAAGTTAACGAAAGTAAAATTACCAGAATATGCTGTCATGAAATAAAGCAATGGAAAATAACCTCGACCGCCGTAACCTGTTCTTACTTACCACTGCGCATGTCTTCAACGACATGAATCAAGGCGCTATCCCCGCCTTGATTCCGTTTATTGTCTCAGCGCAAGGGCTAAATTACATCGGCGCCGCTGGCATTACCGTCGCTTCCACCTTAATTTCCTCCCTTTTACAACCTTTACTGGGGTTGACTTCCGATCGCAAACCCATCCCCTGGCTCATTCCACTAGGGATTTTCATCGGTGGTGCAGGCGTTGCCTTAAGTGGATTAATGAACACCTACAACCTCATCCTCGCTGTCCTCTTATTGAGCGGCATCGGCACCGCTGCTTTCCACCCCGAAGCGTATCGCTTTGCCAATTACTTTTCCAAGCGCCAAACCGCAACCGGGATGAGTATTTTTTCCGTGGGTGGTAATTTGGGCTTTGCGCTGGGTCCATTAGCGCTCACGTTTTGCATCCTCCATTGGGGATTGAATGGAACGGCTTTCCTCATCCTTCCCGCTCTCATCATGAGTGCAATCTATCTGCTCGATCTGCCCAGGCTGCACAACCTGCGCAATGCCGTCCAAACCGCCTCTCAGGCTGGCGAAAAATCTGATTGGCAGGCTTTTATCCTCTTATTGATGATCATCGTGGTGCGCTCGATGGCATATTACTCCCTCTCCACCTTTGTGCCGTTATTCCTGATCAACTTTCGCCACCTCTCCACCCCGCTTGCCAACAGCGCCCTGACCGTCATGTCGGTTGCCAGCGTTTTTGGCGCCTTAGTTGGCGGCGCGTTAGCCGACCGCTGGGGGCATAAACGGGTGCTTTTTATCCTCGCCTTGACCATTTCCTTATCCATCTTTTTGTTTGTCCAAAGTGCCTCTTGGCTGTTATTTGTTTTCCTGGCTATTGCCAGCGGTGCATTGGCAGCCAGCTTCACGATCTCGATGGTCATGGGGCAATATTATGGGCGCACAAACATCGGCTTATCCTCTGGATTAACCACCGGTTTAGCGATTGGACTGGGGGGTATCAGCGCTCCGCTATTTGGGCTACTGGCCGATTCGATTGGATTATCCACAACACTTTATCTTAATGCCCTGCTGCCCCTCCTCGCAGCGCTCATCGTATTAAAACTACCCAATCAGTTTACACCCACCTACCTATGACCAGCTTCGATGAACGCGCTCCTCAGTGGGATCAAAACCCCATGCGGCGGGAAAGAGCAGACGCAGTTGCCCAAGCCATTCGCCAACACCTGCCCAACAGAAAAGACCTGCGCGCATTGGAATACGGCTGCGGAACCGGTTTATTGAGCTTTGCCCTCCAAGACGACTTTGCCCACATCACTCTGGCGGATAACGCCAAGGGGATGTTACAAGAACTCGAACGTAAAATCCACCAGGCTGGCATCCGCCATTTTTCACCCTTATTTCTAGATTTAATAAGTCAACCCCCGCCTGCAGAATCGTTTGATGTCATCTATACCTTAATGACCCTGCACCATATTTTAGACCTCCATTCGATCTTAGGTGCTTTTCACCATCTTCTACTACCCGATGGGTTTTTGTTCATCGCCGATTTAGATCAGGAGGATGGCAGCTTTCATGGCAGCGGCTTTCAAGGGCACTTAGGGTTTGACCGCAGCGACCTTGCCCGGCATGTCCAGGAAGCTGGATTCAGGGATATCACTTTTCAGACCGTCTATGTCATCAAACGGCAAACCGAAGACGGCGAAAAAGCCTATCCTGTTTTTTTAATGACCGCCCGCCGCAAATAGTTTCCCTTGATCATTGCAACCCCCGACTGGCATTCCTTCATTTTAGGAAGTCAACCGATAGTTCAGTGGTTACTTTATTTGGTGAGTGATGAAAAAGAAGTTCATAATGGGCAAAACCCGCAGACTTTCATATATGGCATGTCGTTGAAGATAACGACCAAAGGCAAACCAATTTGATGCAGGAATTTGAGATGGAAAAAATAATAAAACCTGACAGGTCTCCGCAAAAGTCTTTCCTATAGGGTTACCTATCCCTGCAAGCGAGTAGCGTTGCATAGGCTCTGGTGACCATCAATAAATATTAAAACCTGACAGGTCTCCGTAAAAGCCTTGCCTAACGGGTTACCTATCCCTGCAAGCGAGTCGGGTTGCATAGGCTCTGGTAAGACCTGTCAGGTTTGAATTAGGTAGCATAGTCTCTGATAAGACCTGTCAGGTTTGAACTCCAGGTTTGAACTCGTTAATTTACT
>DAOTVW010000312.1:0-5932 GCA_034436035.1 Anaerolineales bacterium | reverse complement strand
AAAATTACTATCAGTTGTCAATTTCCTGATTTTACCATCAAGATACTGAAAATAGACAGAAATTAATAAGAAAAAATGGCAATGCCAAAAAACCTTAAAATCCTCCGAAAATCGTATTGACAACGTGTATCATAGTGTTACAATCAAATTAGATAATGAGCCGGGAAAGGAGGTGAACAAAAATATAACGGCTCAGGGTGGGTAATCAAGAAGAAGGAGGGAAAAATGACTTGGGAGCTGGACGGAGACTATTTTACCATCAACGGTAGGCGGTTGCCTCTTGATGCAAGTGAGGCGGACATCTTGGCCGTCATCCGTGAGGTCACTGGCGGCGTCAAGGGACGGGTGCAACTGGTGACTGAAACGGGTGAGACGCTCGAACCGGGAAGTCGGCCGATACCCGGTGCCAACTACCAGGTGCGCTTCGTTGTGGAGGGTGGTTGAGGCCAACCAACGGCGGTCGGGGATTTTCCCCGCCCGCCTCTATCATCACTTTTAGATTTTAAAAGGAGGTGGAAAATGGCGACAGAAAGAGGGATGGAGAATTATATACAATGGGCATTCGCAAAGGAAATCATCGGTCCGTGGTATTGCACCAACTGCGGCAAGTACCCGGACATGATTAGTTGGACTTCATATTACACGGAAATCAGACGTTATCATACTTATAACGATCGTCACTGGGAAATGGCGGAACCGGATGAATGTGAATACTCCCATGACGATGACAGTGATATTACCTGCGATGAATGCGGTAGTGATGTAATATATTACAGCGACTTTGACCGGTACACGCTGCGGGAGGCGTGGATCGCTGCCCGCAACGCTAACAGGGAACGTAGTGAAAAACCACCGTTGAGTATAGACCAAATCTCAACCACAAGGCGAACAACTCATGAAACGCAGCAAGTGCGGATATGGGGCGACTGGTGATAGGGAGGCTAACATGAGTAGAGATCGAAATATCCACATTTCAATCGGTTGTGGCAGTCTCGCAATCGCATACTGGTTGCAACGATTGCCGACGCTGAAGAATCATCATATGATAGTATGTATTGACGGTGACAGATTCTTGCCCGGGCAATATGGATTGCCGGTTGCAGACGGGGAGCGTAAGGCGGAATGGTTGGCACGACTAATCCGCAATTATGGCTTTGAGAGCGTTGGAATCCCGGTTTATGCAAGCAAGGAAGATATAATAGACATCGTCGGGGAACTCTCACCTTACGCTTACAGGGTTTACGTCCACGTAATGGCCGACGATTACGTTGACATGCCTTACGTGAATTACTTTCATGCATTAAACGTCGGTACAAGTGAGGACATCGAATTCATCGGTGGGAAACTACTTGACCGAGTCCTGATAGTAGACTGGTGGAACGATGTCCATGAATACCGCCGCGATAAAAGCGGTGGGTGGGTTACGGCGGGGAATGGGTACGGCACGTTCAACCCCGGCGTGGATCAACTGATTGGAATCTTTCATAACATTCGCAGCCGTAACCTGTATAACCAAGGGCGAATAATCGTGATATTGCAGGGAGAATCCCCTAACGATTACCTGTATATCCCCGTGAGAAGAGGTTGATACGAGCGATAAGGAGGGGCTGATATTAAGGAGGGGCTGATATGAGTGATGAAAGGATAAGACGGTTTTTCAGCGATGAGCAATGCGAAATCCCACCAGGGTGGGTAAAAAAGGGTGACCGCCTATACTCTCCGATAGGCGTCCTACGCGTAACACGTGCGTTATACAGAGGGACATACTACCGACTAAACCCACCATGCATTTACCTAATTAAATTCATTTACAAGTTGAATAGGCGGGCACTTACTTGTGCAGGTCGGACCGTAGGGGATATACCATATCATCCCCAAATAGGTATTGGTAATTTTTGTGACATGGGACTTGATACGGATTTGGAGCGCATCCTACCATCGGCGCTGCAGGTGTGGCAGGTGTGGAACCTTGACAGTGCGCTTGCAAGCGGACCCGAATACCGCCGATTTTTTGGTGAGAAAGAAGAGCTATGGGAAGTTGACGATGGAGGCGATTGAATGAGCCAGATTATTGAACTAATGGCCACGAAGCTGATGGAAGCTTACCCCGAACGGTTTGCAATGCAATACCCACCTGCGCCATATATACGGCGCGGAGTCGGGGTGAATGGAAATAGGTATTACGTAAATAACGATAACGATATAATCGAGGTATGGGAGGGAGGAAATAAGATAGGTGAGTACCCATTGCGGTATGAGCAGTATAGAAGGGAGGCTGACTATGAGTAGGCAAGAGTGGGTGACAGTAGGAGATGAGTATCGTTGTTGTCCTTATGAAGCTACAGTGGCAATTGAACCCGAGATAATTTGCAGTCTTATGAAAATGATAAATGAGATAAATACTGAATTCATGGTATTCGCCGTAGGGACGGCTAATAACAGCCGTTTCCATGTGACAGGGGTCGAACTGCCAGAGCAAGAAGTATCTGGCACGTCCTGTCGACTACTTGGCACGTTAGAGATTAATCATGGCTATATCGGGGTAATCCATTCTCACGTAGCCATGGACGCCTTCCACAGTGGTACAGACGATGCCTATTTAGAGGTATTTCCCTTTTCCTTAGTACTCAACCGCATGGGCGACTATCTATTAAACGCCCGGGTGTTAACCCCGTGCGGAATCGTCATACGCAAAGAAACCAAAGGCCGCATTTGGGAGTTAGCTTCCGGGTGTACCGAATTCCCTACTGATAGGATTCATCCCATGAAAGAATATATACCAATGCAAATACCGGCGTATAAAAATCGTTGGTATGAGTACGCTTGGGACGAGTACGACTGGGAATACGATGAGGGTTCTATTTGGGATGATATCGAGGGGGAAGAGGAAATCGAAACCAAGGAAGGCATGAAGACCAAAAAAAGACGGAAAGGAGGTGATAAGTAATGAATGTCAGCCCACGAAAAGGGCTGTATATGAGGGCACACTATAAAGGCCGTACCTATGAAGGGAAAGTCCACCACATCGCCCGTATGCGGTCCGGAGCGGTACTGGCTTTCCTCCAAGATTCGGATGGGGTAGTCTCCAAAAAAGGTATCCCCGTGAGCAAGTATGCCACGTGGGAGATTGTAAGAAAAGTGTAAAGCTCCCCGCCTCTTTCCTGCGGCGAAGCTATAAAGCTTCGCCCTCTTTTTGTCTTCCTAACTGGTAAATATTACCATTTTAACCCTGGCAAAAATTTCCTTTTTTCTGGTAAGTTATGGTATCAGACTCTGGGAATTTTTGGCAGGCAGGGAGCGAAGCAAGCGGGCTCGGCTGAGACTGGTCTTACTTGTTCTGCCCAGATTTTTCCAAAATTATCATGTGAGTACTAATGCCAGAATTTGACAACAAGGTATAAATTTTTCCAGAAATTGTATAAAATATGCATCGCAAAAGCAGACCAGCCGTTTTTATCGATATTTTTAGATTATTTTTGCAGGTTTTAAGCCAAATTTTAATGCTTATACATAGGTTTTAAGCCAAATTTGAAAGTGTGTCAGTTATTTTTTGGCTTTTTTTGAGTTCCCACCCCCTATTTTTTGAATAATTTTTTAATTTTTGTTCATTTTTTTGTGTTTTTTTGACTTATACTCTAACCTGCTATTTTACCAAAAATTTGGCTTAAATACAGGGTAAAATAGGTGTCAGGTAAATTTGGCTTAAATAAGCCAAAAATTAAATGTTACATATGCCCAAATTCTCCCGGGGATACCTAAAAAAGGTCAAAAATGGGGTACATTTTCCCACCTATGGGGGAACAAAAAAGGTATTAATGGATGGGGTTTGAGCTTCAAATTCAGCCCGCGCAATGGTAAAGTTTTCCATTAGTAAACAATAATTACCAAACTCTAATTTTTGGCTTAACTAAAAGAAAAATCATAAATTCTTAATTTTATAAAGTTATATATCTTTTCAGTTTATTTTCTCATTATCCTCATTAGTACTATATTTAGTGCCTTTAGGTTAGTTGAAACACAATATATTGTGTCTGGCAATATTTACTAAAGCGGGAAATGTTGGGAGTTGGGAATTTTTGGGTGGAGGAAAAGTTGGAGGTTTGGGTGGAGGGAAAGTTGAAGTTTTGTGGGATGGCCAGGGTAAAAATCCCATAAAAACCCACAAAAATCCCATAAAACCCCATAAAAACCCACAAAAATCCCACAAAAATCCCATAAAAATCCTAAAAAATTCCTATAAAAATCCCAAAAATACTTCATAATCAGCTTAAAATTATTTTAAGGTATTCTTCATTTTTAGGAAATACTATATACTATAGTTTTTAATATCTTTTACTATGATGTAATTTAGGATGTTTTTGTATATCTTATAATATATGAGACATTAAGGATAACTTTAACTTGCGCCGCCTTGATTTGGGGCTTGGCTTTTCTTCTCTCTTTTGTTAAAATAAAATCAAAAAAGGAGAAAGAAATGAAGATACTGGGAATTATAAAACAGGAAGTGGGTATTATCACCCAGAATAAGGAGTATCATAGTCGTATTCGTATTAGCTTGGTTCTCCACGATGGAAAGGGAAATCTCTTCCGCAGTAAGGTTATGTTCTGTTCTCATCAGGATGAACTATTTGACGCCGACCACGAAATCAAGAGATTGACAAGTTTGGGGATTGACGTTCCTGACATGAAAGGACTGAACAAGCTGCCTATCCTGGCTTACGAATATAATCATCACTGCTATTTAGGTGATGATACCCTTATAGAGTTACCTATTGTTTTACCACCCGTTGATGAATATAAAACCACCACTAATTAAACAATTATTATCAAAATGTATGAAAATGCTTACATTGCAATAAAAAAAGTTGGATCTCCGAAAACCAAGTATTTTATACTTACTCATTGACATTAAGGAAAAAAGATGTTAGTATAAAGGTAGAAAAATTGAATAGAAAGGAAATTAAGGAGGTGAAACAAGTGGCAAAGATTAATACGAAGAACGCTCAAGAGGCTTGCCGGGTAGTTGTGGTTTCGCCAAATAAGAAGAGGGCAACCGGTTACGTAATTCGTACCGACGGCGTTGTATTGAAACGACAAGGTAACGGTTATATCCAGAAATTCAAAATCAAAACTGACTTAAACGAATATCTTAAGCGCTGCAAAGAGCACGCCGAAAAAACAGGGAGAGAATATCGTTGGGGTGAAACGGAACCCACATTCGATACTTGCATGAAATGGGAATACGATGGGGTAGCAGAAGCAATTGACGGATGCAGGGTGGAACCGGACGGAACCTGCCCGCATGGGTATGTCTCTTGGTTGGTGGCCAAAGGGATGATTTAAGGAGGTGATGTTACTAAAAAGTAAACATTTTTCCGTCGGGAAAGGTTTCAGTGGAAAGGAGGTTAAAAATGACCCACACAATCCTTGAGGAATACGCTATCAACGAATTACTGGAAGAGGAATTCGAGAGCTACGACACGGATATCTGGATTGATAGGGATGTAGTCAAGCCTTACCAACCGCCCCACGAATGGACTTCAGTAACTATCAAAATCAACTTAACAATCGATTTTTACAAAATGAAAAACGGTTGGATAGGAGCCATCTATAAGGGTCATGGAATGATATGGGATACCGAAATAGACGACATCTTCGGCTTTGCCGCTATTGACAAGCAAGGAAATATCTATACTGAGCGAACTAACGAAGGTTGGGATGAAGTCGGTTATATAGTCGAGGAAGAGCTTGAGAGAATACGGAAGGAGGTTTTTGAGAATGACTGATAACTTCCCTATCTTTTTTGACGATTTGCACAAGGAAGCCCAGGAAAGGCTTCTGGAGTTCCTCGGGGTTGACACTCCCGAGGAACTAAACTTGGATGAATATCCTCTTGCTATTATCGAGATTGAAGAGGATGATGAGGAAGATA
>DAOTVW010000311.1:0-4014 GCA_034436035.1 Anaerolineales bacterium | reverse complement strand
GCATCCCAAACGTCTGCTACCGCGAACAAGCGCGCCGCCAACGGAATCTCCTCCCCTTTCAATTGGCGGGGATATCCACTTCCATCCCAGCGTTCATGATGACAATAAGGGATACTCAACGCTGGTTGGAGGTATTCGATATTGCGCAACATATCATACGCAATTTGGGGATGCTGGCGCATTTGTACCCATTCTTCTTCATCCAACGGTCCTGGTTTGAGGAGGATATGATCGGGTATTGCCATCTTCCCAATATCATGCAGAATTGCCCCTCTGCGGATATGAGCCATCATTTCAGGATCAATCCCAAAAGCCTCTGCCAGGCGCATGGTTAAATCGGTCACCCGTACGGTGTGCCCTTCGGTCTCTTTATCCCGCAGGTCTAAGGCGCGTGACCAGCCTTCAATCGTCGCGTCATAAGCCATCGAAAGCTTTAGATTGATTTGTTGCAATTCACTATACAATTGAGCATTATCAATGGCGATGGCAGCTTGCCCCGCGAGCATTTCGAACAAATTCATCCAGTCATCGGATGGCTCGAATGGCTGACGATGAAAGACCTCCATCACCCCTTTAATCAATCCCTTCGCCAGCAGAGGGACAACCCCATAGGAACGAAAGCCCTGGTTCAAAATATCGCGTGCAAAATTGCTCTCTGATTGCTGCAAATCAGGAATTACCATCGTTTCCCTTCTTAGCACTGCTTGTCCTGCAAAACCGCCTCCTAAGGACAAGTGGGTTCGCTCATAGGCTGGTGAACGAAAACCCCTTCCAGCAGCATATTCCAACATCTGAGTATATGGGTTGAACAATAAAATCCCGATTGCATCCACCTTCAACTGCTCACTTGCCTGTTGGAGAAGTACATTCAACATCAACCGCAAATCTAAGGTTGCCGTAATGGCTTTATCCACTGCCTGCAATGCCTGCAACTGCGCCACCCGCCGCAAGGCTTCTTCGTGTAAACGCAAACGCTGCAACGCCGTACCGACAATCTCGCCTAATGATTCCAGCAAAAGGATCTCCTCATCGGAAATGGTACGTGGTAATGGCAGCACAATCCATAAAATTCCTAATACCTTATCACTGGAAAGAATGGGGACACACACGCCGCCCCAACCAGCCGGCATTTGCTGTCTCGCTTCCAATCCTAAAATCGCATCAGTAGCAAATTCCCGAATATAGTACGGTTTTTGGTTTTGCAGCACCAATTGCACAATGGACTGTTGGGCGGTCAATACTTCTGGCGCTAAATTTGCAAACCAACCGCGCCGAATATCGATAGACGGTTTCCCTTTTTCAGGTGAGAAAAGCTGCAACGCTCCATGCTCAGTCTCGAAAATCGCCAAGGCTTCGTCGATTACGATCGGCACTGCTTCTTCCCAAGTTTGGGCAATACGCAGCGCATTAGAAACCCTATGAAGTGATTCGAGGATATGCAGGCGTTGATGCGTTTCCTCCTGCAAACGGGCGTTCTGGATGATTAAAGCCAAGGGGGTTGCCAGCGAATGGAGGACTTGCAGATCTATTTCATCGAATGCATTGGCTTGATTAGATTCGAGAGAAACCACACCGATCGCACCCTTCGATGTAACCAATGGCACCACCACCGCACTGCGTAACTGGCGCACCTCTTCTAATGCTGCGCTCGCTCCATTTTCGCGCAATTCCTGATCTGCTAACACATCAGGGATAATCAAGGGTGTCTGCTCTCGAAAGGCACGCCCGGCGTATCCCCAACTGATCGGATAAGTAAAACCGAGCACCACATCATCCACATAACCTCTTTGTGTCATGACTTTTAGATGGGATTCATCGCTCAGTAATGCCAGACTGCCTTTCTCGGCGCTGGGGACGGCATGTAACGCGGCCTGGATGATCTCTTCCAATAAGGGCTGCAATTGCCAGCTCTGTCCGATCGCCCGGCTCACCATCGCCAGGGCTTCAAGCTCCAATTCCCTCCGTTTGCGCTCGGTGATATCGCGAGCGATCCCTTCAATCGCAATCAGTTTCCCTTTTTCATCATAAATGGGCACATTCCGCTGTTCCGTCCAGATGATGCGGCCGTCTTTCCGCACCCAGCGAAATTCGATGGGTTGATAAAAAGAACCACGCCCTTGAAAATATGCCTCAAGTTTTGGACGATCATCCGGATGGATTAACTTCATCCCTAGTTGGGGGTCGGCATAATGTTCTTCGGGAGTATAACCTGTGATGGCTGTAGCAGCTGGACTGACATACGTAAAGCCCCTGTTTGGGAAAAACTCATAGCGATAGATCAAATCGGTTGCGTTTTCCGTCAATCGGCGAAATTTGTCTTCGCTTTCCCGTAAGGCATTTTCCGCGCGCTTGCGTTCTGTCAGGTCGATTGCCACTACCAATCGCGCAGGTCTTCCGTGATAATCCAATGCATGTGAAATAATTTCAACCGGAAATATCTCGCCATTTTTTCGGCGGTGGCGCCATTCGCCAGCGAAATTGAGGTCTGCGCTTGTTTGGGCAACATCCTTCAACAACGCTTGAATATCTTCTGCAGGACGAATGTCTTTGATTGTCATCGCTAAAAATTCACTGCGGCTGTATCCATATTGATGCACAGCAGCATCATTCACCATCAAGAATTGCAGCGTGTCCAAGTCATACACCCACATCGGCAAGGGGTTATTCTCGAATAACAGCCGATAATTCTTCTCGTTTGCCTGGATTGCTTGTTCCGCTTTTTTCTGGGCGGTGACATCTTCTATTGCCAGCAAGATTGTTTCGGTCTTCCCGTCTTCTTGATAGATGCGGCGGGCATTGAGCAGCATCGTTCGTTCCCCAATTCTTTCAAAGTTCCACTGCACCAGGAAATCATTAAATTGTGTGTTTTGGGGGAGTATTTTCTCCAATAAGTCGCGCAGGGCTGGAATATCCCATTGTCCGTTACCCAGATCATAGACATACTTCCCGATCGTTTCATGCGGGCTGACTTGAAACAAATTGTAAAAGGCGCGGTTCGCAGCCAAAACCTGCAAGCGGGAATCCAACACCAGCAAAGGTTGACGGATTGTCTCCACTATTCCATTGCTAAATTTACGGGCTTTTTCCAGGTCCGCTTGGATTTTCCGTTCCGCGCTTTGATCGCGAAAAACCAGGACAATCCCCACAATCTCTCCTTGCGCATCGCGGATCGGCGCACCGCTGTCAGCAATCGGGTATTCCGTTCCATCGCGTGCGATCAGCACAGTGTGATTGGCTAACCCAATGACAGTACCTTCTTTGAGCACGCGCTCTATTGGATTTGGGATTTCTTCTCTGGTTTCTTCATTTATGATGTGAAATACATCAGCGATTGGTTTACCAAAGGCTTCATCCTCCGTCCAGCCAGTTAGCTTTTCAGCAACTGGATTCATCTGTTGTACCCTACCTTCCACATTGGTGGTGATGACCGCATCTCCAATGCTGTATAGTGTGGTGCGAAACCACGCTTCGGCTATTGGGTTATCCGTTGGGGTTGGAGATTTTCTTGCGGGCGCGTCGAATGGTTCCCCATTCGCGGTGGACAAGATGCGTTTTGTCTTTACCATGCTTCAAACGCCTGGCTGAATTATACCCCGATATAGGTTAGAGGGTGTGTAAAAAAAGTATGACCGGTGTGTACGTGTTTGCATCGGGGGGATCCAATTTTTAGGGCGGGATTCCAATTCCGCCGTTTACGTTGTCTGATTTGAACGTCGTGTATGGAAAACCCGACCACCGCGTTGAGAAGGTGCGAAATCAATTTCGCAATACAAATGTAGCCCGAAATTTATTTCGGGTGTTGCACGCAACACATCCGTGTCTGTTTGCATCGGCGGGGACTCAAGCCCTGCCTCAGTTCATGGAAGTCCGCTCAAGCGAACTCACACCGAGTCGGTTTCAACCGACTTGCATGTCTTGAGCAGGGGATTTATCTTCGGCGGAATTGTGATACCGTCGGGTATGGAAACCCAACCTACGCGATGCGGATGATATTTGTAGAGCAGGATTCCAATC
>DAOTVW010000310.1:0-5596 GCA_034436035.1 Anaerolineales bacterium | reverse complement strand
GACGCGTTCTGACATCTTTTGCGGGTTAAAGCAAAAGAACCGAACAATAAAAGCGAACGGTAAGGCAATCAAAATTCCATGCGTTAACCATGCCATGCCGCTAAGGACAGCTGCCCCAATGACCCTCAGCATATTCTCGTTACCCCAGTGCCGCCATAGCCATTGGCTTACGAAAAGAAGAAAAGCAATTAAGCTATAGGGGCTACCATTGGCAGAATAATCCACTAGCCAGGGTGAAAAAGCCACCAAAGCAAACGAAATCCAGCTTGCGACAGTACTCTCTTGCAGGACAATTTTATAAAAGAGTAAAAGGATCAATATTCCGAAGACCATGCTCAATACTTTGAGGATCGGAAAGGTCGCGTCAGTTCCCCACACACGAGCCAGCCCACCGGCGAGCAAGGGATATAACGGGGGATGCTGACCAGCCGGGCTGGATAAAGATAGATATGGTAAGCCTGGCGAATAATCGTATTTCATCGGGTAGGATAACTGCCCGCTCCGAGCAATTTGTTGGGCGGTTAAGGCAAACAAATTGACATCGCCGTATAAACGCGTATTCCAGTTAAAACTCAGACCACGCAAGAAGATCCCTGTGATCAGTAAAAGCGTGGCAATAATAAATCGCGAAGGATAATGAAACCCTGCCTCATGAACTCGTGACATGCTTTTCCTTCGCCATTGGTTCTGCGGAAGGCTCTGTGCGGTTCACTAACCACACCCCGTATAAGATGAACACCCCGCCTAAAATGGATACCCAGGTAATTTTTTCTTGTAATAACAAAGCAGCAACAACCACCGTGACAAGCGGTTCAAAATAAAGAAATGCCCCCACCTGAACCACAGGGACAGCTTGCAGCCCATCATACCAAAAGAGATACGCTAAACCCGAACAGAAAACCCCGAGGAACACCAAACTACTCCAGCCTTGCCAGGAAATACGGGTCAGCGGGCGCCAGCTGTGAGTCAAGACAAGGAGAATACTTGTGAACAACCAACCCCATGCCATCACGATAAATATCATCTGTGTGGGGGGATATTTTCGAAGGCCAGGTTTGGAGAGGGCCGAAAACACTGCCCAATTCGCCGCGCTGATAAGCATCAACAAATCTCCCCAATTCCCAAAGCTACCTAATGTAAACTGCTCCCAATCCCCTTTTGTGACCACACCGATCAAGCCAAGCGTTGCCAGAATTAACCCCCACAGCATTGGCAGTTTAAACTTTTCTCGCAAAATCACCCAGCCAAAGAGTGCCATAAAAATGGGTGAGGTTGCCACAATCCAGGCTGAAGTTGCCGCTTCAGTGGTTTGCAAAGCAGTGGATTGAAGCCATTGATGAAAAGTGATCCCCAAAAAACCCGTCAACGCAAAATAAAAAGCGCTTCTCCAAGGTGGCAGCTTCCATTGCCTGCGTAAAACCATCGCCACCCCTAAAAAAGCGACGCCCATGGCAAACCGTGTCCATACCACCATCATCGGGATCATCTCTTTGAGAATAATTTTGGTTGCGACAAACGAGGCACCCCAGATAATAATGGAAACTGTCAGTTTTAGGTAAGCAATCCATCTTTGTCGAATAGTTAATGTCACAATGTAACCTCTACGGATATTTTACTTATAGTAGATTCCAGGATAATTGCAGCTGAAATTCCGCAACTCGTTGCTGGCATAGTTTCACATATTTTGGATCAGTCTCATAACCCACGAAAATTCGATCCGATTGCAAAGCCGCAAGTGCAGTAGAACCACTGCCCATAAACGGATCGAGGACCACCTCTCCTTTGAAGGTGTAAAGTTGAATCAATCGATAGGGCAATTCAACCGGAAATGGTGCGGGATGCCCTACCTTTTTGGCCGATTCAGGAGCAAAATGCCATACCGATTTCGTCCATTCCATGAATTGTTCACGACGGATGGAATCCTCTTTTGCGGCTGTTTTTTTGCGGCTAAAAGATCCTTTCGAAAAAACCAGTATGTATTCATGGGTATCCCGCAAGACTGGGTTCGCGGCGGATTGCCAGCTACCCCAAGCCATCGAAACCCCTGCCCCCGCTCCTTTATCCCAGATGATCTCCCCCCGCATCCAAAAACCAAGCTCGAGCATCATTTGGGAAATATAATCGGAAAGGGGAATATATGGTTTTCGACCCAGGTTCGCAACGTTTATACATGCCCTGCCACCAAAAACCAGCACCCGATAGGTTTCTGCAAATACTTTCTTGAGCAAACCTAAATATGCTTCGAGGGTAAGATTTTGATCATATTCTTTGGTCACATTATACGGCGGTGAGGTCACCATTAAGTGAACGGAGTTATCTGGTATCTCTGCCATCTCTTCGGAGCTGCCCAGGATAACAGTGTTCTGATATTCCGCTGGAAATGGATTTTCGATTGCAGGGGGCTCCACAGAAGGATGGTTTATATCGGCATATAAATTGGATTGGTAATAAGAAGAGGAATCATGGCTGATACGCGCGGGAGTACCGAAACGTTTGGTTTGAGATCCTTGCGTCATTCTTTTCCTATTCCTCATCGGTATTTTCCATATTGGTTGACTCTGAATGATTTACGTTTTTGCGATATGCTTCACGAATGTCATCTAAAGGATGGAGAATACCATCTTTATTGCAGTAGTACCAAGTTTGCCAGCCATTACACGGGCTGCCATTTAGCAAATGGCGCCCGGCTTCATGGATAGAACCCTCAAATCCATCCTCTAAGATGATTTTTCCATTCGCTTTAATCCTGGCTTGCATATCAGGATTTTTTTGAAAAAAGAGGATATCGCCCGGTTGCAGCAAACCTTCTTCCAATAAGCGGCTCAATTCTACCCGCGGGGCAGTCCGTTTCAGGTCACTGACATCGAACAAGCTGTCTTGATATACTGCGGGCGTTACCCGGTTAATCCGTTCCTGGGCAATTTGGATATATTGACTTTCTTTTTCTATCCCAATCCAATTCCGATGGAGTAGTTTTGCCACAACCGCAGTTGTGCCGCTGCCAAGAAATGGATCCAGCACAACATCACCCGCTTTGCTGGTTGCCAGAAGAATGCGGTATAACAACGCCTGAGGTTTTTGGGTGGAATGTGCCCGTTTTCCATCCACGCGCACTCTTTCTGCACCGGTGCAAAGCGGGATTTGCCAATCACTGCGCATTTGCTTATCATCATTCAATGCTTTCATCGCATGATGGTTAAAAGTATAGCGGGCGCCTTTGTACTTACTCGCCCAAATTAAGGTCTCATGGGCATTGGTAAACCGCACGCCGCGGAAATTGGGCATGGGATTGGTCTTAATCCAAATAATGTCATTCAAAATCCAGAATCCTAAATCCTGCATGATCTTGCCTACACGGAAAATATTATGATAACTGCCAATCACCCAAATACAGCCATTATCTTTCAATACCCTGCGACAAGCGCCAAGCCAGGCTTCGGTAAATGCATCATATTCCCGAAAGCCTTCAAAACGATCCCATTCATCGGTGACGGCTTCTACCCGCGTCTGGTTCGGCCGCCATAATTCTTGCTGCAGTTGCAAATTATAAGGTGGGTCGGCAAAAATCAAATCCACCGATTTTTCTGGCAGGTTATTAAGTACCTTAATACAATCACCCTCTAAAATTTGGTTGAGGGGGAGATCCTTTGGGGGAGCAGGATTTTTTTTCTTTGGCATCAAGATGTATTTTACTAGGAATATTTTTAAATTGAGACAACGACTTGCATTTCTTTTATGGAAATGGAGTAAAACCCACCTTCTCCTCTTCTCCACGATTGAAAAATGTGTGTTACGATTTAAGGGAAAATTCTATTTTCCAACAAAGGACAGTCCATGTTTGATCTTCCCGATGACGAAATTCTCCCCTTGAGCAAACGCCACAGTTTTTGGACCTGGTCCGCTCAAGGTCGTGTTTCTCCCATTCCGGTCACCCGCGCCAAAGGTGTTTATTTTTGGGATACCGAGGGCAAACGGTATCTTGATTTCAATTCCATGACCATGTGTGTCAATATTGGGCATGGCGACCAACGGGTGATCAATGCTATTATTCAACAAGCCCAGGAATTACCTTACGCCGGTCCCGGCATGGCAACCAAACCTCGTGCGGTTTTGGGGAAATTATTAGCTGAAATCACCCCGGGAAATCTCGATCGCTTTTTATTCACGTTAGGCGGAGCAGATGCAAACGAAAATGCCATCAAACTTGCCCGTGCCTACACCGGCAAACATAAGATCCTCGCCCGCTACCGTTCTTATCATGGTGCCAGCGCAGGAGCTATGGCAGCAACCGGTGATCCGCGCCGCCTGGCCTGGGAACCCAATCTGATGACCGGCGTCGTTCATTTTTTAGATCCTTACCGTTACCGCTCCACCTTTCATCGCACCAATCCCGATATTTCCGAAACCGATTTTTCACTGGATTATCTGAATCATTTGGAAGAGATCATCCAGTATGAAGGTTCCCAAACCATCGCAGCTATCCTGATCGAAACCGTGACCGGCACCAACGGCATTATCATCCCGCCGGCAGGTTATCTCGAAGGCGTGCGGGCGCTCTGTGATAAATACAACATCCTGCTCATCGCCGACGAAGTGATGAGCGGCTTTGGACGGACGGGGAGATGGTTCGCCGTCCAGCATTGGAATGTAGTGCCGGATTTAATGACCATGGCAAAGGGCTTGACCTCTGCCTACGCTCCGTTGGGCGCAGTGGCAATGAAGGAGGAAATTGCCCAATATTTTAACGACCGTGTTTACCAGAGCGGTTTGACGTACAATGCCCATCCCATATCGCTGGCAGCGGCAATTGCCAACATCCAAGTTATGCAAGAAGATCGGCTGGTCGAATGGGCAGATCGGATGGGAAGCGTCCTACACCGCCTGCTAGTGGATTTGGGCGAAAAACATCCCTCGGTAGGCGACGTGCGCTCCATCGGTTTATTTGGCGCTATTGAACTGGTGCGGAATCGAGAAACGCGCGAACCTTTGGCGCCGTATAATGGAAGCAGCCCGGAAATGACTATTCTTCGACAATACCTGCTTGATCACGGACTATATATCTATACGCATTGGCATACACTGCTCATCATTCCACCACTCATCATCAATGAAGAGCAGTTAGCGGAAGGGTTCGAACTCCTCGATCAGGGATTAAACATCACGGATAAATCTGTGGAACGATAAACCAGCCTGATATCCCTGCCCACACCGTATCAAGGATATTGAGCGATGTCCGATCAGAACCAATCAATCCCAGGTGGATTAAAACCCTATTTTCAAGAATATGACCTGCAGCAACTTGATTTAGAATGTGATGCAAATGTGATCATCCAACGTGTGCTGGAATATGGGACTTGGGACGAAATTCGCTGGCTTTTCCAATTTTATGGCGGTCAGAGAATTCGTAAATTTGTGAGGGAATATGGTTATCGCTGGTTAAGCCCGGTCACTTTCCATTTTTGGCGCAAATTGCTGCGCATTCACAAATGGAAAACGCCCCCATTCCCTACGGAAAAAAGGGAAATATGGAACCACTAAATAAAATTCATTGGGAAGCATTAACCTCTTCCACCCATTCCGTTCTTCACTTATTGGG
>DAOTVW010000309.1:0-11743 GCA_034436035.1 Anaerolineales bacterium | reverse complement strand
TGGCAGCTTTAGAAAAAGACATTTCCCTCAGTGTCCATGCCCCTTATTTTATAAATCTCAATGCGGATGAAGTCGAATGGCCCAAGTCACGCAAAAGATTAATGGATGCGGCATTTTATGGCAATTTAGCGGGGGCGACCGACATCATCTTTCACCCTGGTTCATATTTTGGAAAACCCCCCAACGAAGTCCTACCGCTGGCGATTGAGCGCCTCTCAGAATGCGTAGAGGAATTACAGCTTGCTGGGAATTCAGTACGATTACGCCCCGAGACGATGGGGAAATCCGCCATGTTGGGTTCTTTTGAGGATGTTCTGCAATTTGCGAAAGCCTTACCCACTGTGGAACCCTGCATTGATTTCGCACACCTCCATGCCCGTCCTGGGGATGGCAGTATGAACAGCTATGAGGAATGGTCCTGCCTTCTCGAGCAAATGGGGAAAACTATCGGGGAAATGTCACTCAAGCGCCTGCACATTCATCTCTCTGGAATTGAATACTCGGCAAAAGGGGAGCGTGAACATTTACCCATTCAAGAAGCAGATTTGGATGTTCGGGCAATATTCCGAGCGCTTAAAGATTTCAACTGTCAGGGACGCATCCTCTGTGAAAGTCCAATCCTGGAAGAGGATGCTCTGTATTTGCGTCAATTATGGATGGAAGTTGCGGGTAATTAATGCTTACGTTTGCTTGATGCGGAAGGTGACCCTCCCTCATGGTTCTCGAATGAGGTGAGAATCAATGGTCTGTTTCATTTCGTTGTGTGTCGCTATCAGGGGGTAATGGGAGATCATTTTATTTTCTAAAAATTGTCATACAATTTCATTTTTGGTGTAAAATAGCGTTACCGATACAAACGCTGGTAGTGTGATTTAAGGATATTTATCCGATTAAAGTGGAACATAAACTCTCGTTTTTACTAGTATAATGGTTATAGGAGGATGATCCATGCCAACCCCTCAACCCAATTCCAAATATTGCTTCATTTGTGGGATGGAAAATCCTGTCGGGTTACACCTCCATTTTGAAGAAACAGCACCGGGTGAGGTAAGAGCGGATTGTATTATTGACGAAAAGTATCAAGGCTATCCTGGCATTGTACATGGGGGAATTGTGGCTGCCATGTTAGATGAAATCTCTGGCAGGGCATTGATGGGCGATGCCGATCATCCTCGCTTTATGTACACAGCGCGTTTGAATATTCGTTATCGCAAGCATGTTCCGACTGGAGAGCTGCTCCATTTAGTTGGGAGGGTGGGTAAAGACCGCGGGCGTTCTGCCACTGCGTTTGCTTCAATCCTGGATAAAAATGGAAATGTACTCGCAGAGTGTGAATCTTTGTTAGTTGATGTACCAAAAGATGCCTATCAAGATGTCAATCTCGAGGAATTTGGATGGAAAGTATATGCGGATAAGGAGAGCACATGATCGAAGAATATTACCGTCCTGAAACATTAAGCGAAGCGCTGGAGATCTTGCAGAAGAAAGGTCACACAGCGAAAATTTTAGCAGGGGGGACAACGGTACGAAAATGGGGGGAAGCAATCAAAACAGTGGTGGATTTGCAATCAATTGGTATGGATCAAATCACCTATCGTCAAACCGACACGGTAATAGGGGCGATGGTCACGCTGGATCAGCTTTCCCATTTGAACACAATACCCAGTGCTTTGCGAGTTGCGCTGGAACTGCAAGCCACCTTTAACCAGCGTCAAATTGCAACCGTAGCAGGGAGTTTAATCGCAGCAGACGGGCGCTCCACCTTCGCCACAGCGATGTTGGCGCTGCATGCACGCTTGCATAGCTTCCCCTCCCAAAAGGAATTTTCCTATGGGGATGTGCTGGCATTGCCCAGTGACGCCTTGGAGGGACAAATTATTACCGAGATTTTGATACCCACCCAAGTACAGCTTGCCTTCGAATATGTTGCCCGCACCCCGGCTGACTTACCGCTGGTTTGTGTGGCGTTGGCACGCTGGAATTCTGGAAGACTTCGACTGGCACTGGGCGGTTGGGGAAAGGCACCCATACTCGTCCTCGATGGTGGTGGAAAGCAGGAAGTGGCTTTGGCTGCCCGGAGCGCCTATAGTCAGGCGGGCGATGAATGGGCAAGTGCCAGCTACCGCTCTGAAATTGCCGCTCTCCTGGCGCAGCGATGTTTCAATGCGCTACATGGATAAAAAATGATCACTACAATTGCACTCGAAAGAGGGATGACATGGATATAGAATTACGCATCAACCAGATTACTTTTCCTTTGACGGTTTCTCCAGCGGATACTTTGTTGAAAGTGCTGCGTGCACTTGGGTTTTATGGGGTTAAAGAAGGATGCGATAATGGAGAATGCGGGGTATGTGCGGTGTTATTGGATGGTAAACCGGTTAATTCTTGTCAAGTGTTAGCTGCCCAAGCTGAAGGGCATAATATCGAGACGATCGAACATTTAGGAGAACATCCGCAGCAGGGTTGGAAAACCGGTGCAGGTCTACATCCAATTCAGCAGGCATTTGTAGAAAGCGGAGCAATTCAATGTGGCTATTGCACCCCGGCCCAGATATTAGCCGCTAAAGCATTGTTAGAAAAGAACCCCAACCCTAGTGAAGCTGAGGTACGTCAGGCACTATCTGGCGTTTTGTGCCGCTGCACTGGATATCTCAAGCCAGTCCAGGCGGTTTTGCGTGCTGCCGCCTATCTGCGCGGCGAGCAACTCCCGGCCCTTGATTTTGGAACAGAAGAGGAAGGCATCCCGGTTTCACTTCCTCCCAGAGATGAAGGCGAACAGCCCCCAGAATTGAATCCTCTGTCAGGTGTCATGACAAAGGTGATGCCGAAAGTGGTTCTATCTCCAAAATCGGAAACACATCATTCATTGGGAAAACCGGAAATAAAGGTAGATGCCCTGAAACTTGCCCAGGGAAAGCCAGCCTTTACCGCTGATTTTGAAATGCGGGGGATGTTATATGCCAAGGTTTTACGAAGCCCACTCGCTCATGCCCGTATCAAACGCATTGATGCCAGCCGGGCACGTGCTTTAACTGGAGTAGCAGCCGTCTTGACCTGGCAAGACCTACCGCGCGTGGCGTATTCTACTGCGGGTCAATCTCACCCTATTCCTGGTCCTTTGGATACTTTTTCGCTCGATAATAAAGTACGTTTTGTGGGCGACCGAGTAGCTTTTGTGGCTGCCGAGAGCGAAGAGATCGCTGAAAAGGCATTGCAACTCATTGAGGTGGAATATGAGCCTTTGCCAGCTATACTCGATCCGGCTCAAGCGATGCAGCCGAATGCCGTGCGCATTCACGATGAGGCAGAATACGTGAATTTCGGCGATTCTGACCCCGCCCGCAATTTAGCAGCTCATATTCATATCGACATTGGTGATGTAGAAAAAGGATTTGCTGAAGCAGATTACATCATCGAAGGAGATTATGAAGTACCAAAAGTACAACAAGCCCATCTAGAGCCGCATGTCGCGTTGAGTTATTGGGATGAAAATGACCGCTTAGTCATTCGCACCAGCACCCAGGTGCCTTTCCATGCCCGCCGACAACTTGCCCCCGTTTTGGGTTTACCGATTAAGCGCATTCGCGTGATCAAACCGCGCATTGGAGGCGGGTTTGGTGGAAAACAGGAAGTACTGATAGAAGATGTGGTCGCACATCTTACCATTGCAACCGGTCGACCGGTGTTTTATCAGATGACACGCGCCGAAGAATTCATTGCTGCCCGCTCACGCCATCCGATGCGCATACACATGAAAACCGGGGTGAAAAAGGATGGTACGATTACTGCAAATGCCATGCGGGTGCTCACCGATACCGGCGCATATGGATGCCATGCACTAACCGTCACTGGCAATACTGGTCACAAGGCAATGGCGCTCTATGTAGGCGATGGGCCCTACCGGCAAAATCCAAATATTCAATTCCATGCGGATATTGTGTATACCAATCATCCACCAGCAGGCGCCTATCGAGGCTATGGGGTGCCGCAGGGGTTCTGGCCAGTCGAACGGCATATGGAAAAAATTGCCCGCCAGCTTCATTTAGACCCCCTGGAGTTTAGGCTGAAAAACGCCTTGCGCGCTGGGGAACTGCATCCCTTCAGCACAGCCTGGAGTGAAGGGCGCGAGCCACGCCCCGAAATTATTTCCACGAACGGGTTAGAAGAGTGTGTCCGTCAAGGACGGGCAGCCATCGGTTGGGATGAGAAATTTGGGAACCCGCAATGGCACTCGGTCGAAGGGAAAACCCATCTGCGGCGCGGAATTGGGGTTGCACTGGTGATGCAGGGGACAGCCATTCCATATCTGGATATGGGTGGCGCAAGTATCAAGATGAATGACGATGGATCCTTTAATTTGCTGATCGGCGCAACAGACCTGGGCACTGGCTCAGATACGGTTTTGGCACAAATGGCTGCTGAAGTCCTTGGTGTGCCGGTGGATGATATTATCGTGTATTCATCGGATACCGATTTCACCCCCTTTGATAAAGGCGCTTATGCTTCCAGTACTACTTATATATCCGGCGGGGCGGTGGTCAAAGCCGCGCAGCAGGTATCTGAGCGCATCCGTCAACGAGCTGCGCGTTTATTCAATAATCAAGGAGAAAATTTAGCGGTGGTCACTCCCGAAGAACTCAAGCTGGTAGATCGCCAGGTGGTCACCCCGGATGGTCGCAGCATCAGTTTGGAAGAAATCGCATTAAATGCCCTTCACCAAGAGGATCAAGAGCAAATTATGGGGGTTGCCTCGTTTTATTCGCCGGTCTCACCGCCCCCATTTGCTGCCCAGTTCGCTGAAGTGACGGTAGATATCGAAACCGGCATGGTTGTGGTGGATCGGTTGGTGATGGCGGTGGATGGAGGAGTGATTGTCAATCCACTCACTGCTTCTGGGCAAGTGGAAGGCGGGATGACCCAAGCGCTAGGATATGCAGTCAGTGAAGAGATGGTTTATGATGAGCAGGGACGGGCACGCGAGCGCGACTTACGCACTTATCATATCATGCAAGCGCATGAAATGCCGCAGCTGGAAACCATATTCGTCGAGACCGTTGAACCCTCTCATCCATTTGGTGTCAAAGCAGTAGCGGAAATTCCAATGGACGGGGTTGCTCCGGCAGTAGGGAATGCGGTTTTCGATGCCTGTGGAGTTAATATTGACGCCAATCCGATCACTCCTGAGAAACTCTGGCGAGCGTTGCGCTCTCAGAAAGAGGGAGTAAGCCAATGACCACTATCTATCAAGCACTGGCTGAATTAGAACAAGCGAATCAGGCTGGCGCATTGTGTATGGTAGTGCGCAGTCAAGGATCGACCCCACGGCACACCAGCAGTAAAATGCTTGTCTATCCCGATGGGCATATTTTAGGCACTGTGGGTGGCGGAGAATTGGAACGGAGGGTGATTGAAGAAGCAAAACAAGCCATTCAAGATGGACATCCCCGTTTTCTCACGTATAATATGGTGGATCCGCAGCGTGGTGATCCTGGTGTGTGCGGCGGACAAGTAGAGGTGTATGTGGAACCGATCAACCCCAAACCAATGATTGTTGTGCTTGGCGCTGGCCATGTCGGGAAGGCGGTAGCTGCTTTGGCGCACTGGTTGGGGTTTCGCGTGGCTGTTTGGGATGATCGCCCTGAGCTCTGTAATCCTGAAAATATCCCCAATGCGGATCAATATGTGGTTTGTCCGATCCAGGAATTACCCGAGCATCTTGAGCTTAATCACCAATGTTACCTTGTGCTTACCACCCGCGGAGCCGATTTGGATATCCATGGATTACCCGTTTTATTGGATAAACCCGTAGCCTATATCGGGGTTATCGGATCACGCCGCCGTTGGGCAACCACGCGTAAGAACTTGCTGGATATTGGGGTAAAAGAAGAGTTACTCAAACGCGTTACATCGCCGATTGGATTAGAATTAAATGCAGAGACCCCTGAAGAAATTGCGGTCAGCATTATGGCGGAGATTATCATGCTGCGCAATGGTGGTCATGGCGGTCGCATGCTTTGGAATGATAGCAAAACAGAATAGTTTATTGGAGTGAAAAATGTGGCAGGAATATTATAGTGTTACCTCGATTGAAGAAGCTGTCCAAATTTTGGCAAAGAAAGGGGCAAAAGCACGGGTAGTTGCCGGCGCGACTGACTTAATCCTCGAAATAGAACGAAAAGTCCGCCGCGGCATTGAAACCCTCATTGATATCACCCGTGTTCCCGACCTTGATTTAATCACCCTTGACCAGGACGATGTGATTCACTTGGGTCCAATGGTGACCCATAACCATTGTGTCGGGTCAAAGCTGTTATTCGAGAGGGCATTTCCATTAGCTGCTGCAGCGTGGGAGGTTGGCGCTCCCCAGATCCGCAATCGCGGAACCGTTGCAGGCAACTTAATCACTGCTTCTCCGGCAAATGATACTATCTCCCCGTTGATGGCATTAGGGGCTAAGGTGAAACTTGTCTCTGCCAGAGGTGAGCGGATTGTCCCGTTAGAGGAGTTCTATCGCGGTGTTCGGAAGACGGTGATGGCAGAGGATGAATTGTTAGTGGATATTTTGTTCCCTGCCATGCAATCTAACCAACGCGGGACGTTTATCAAACTTGGATTGCGCAATGCCCAGGCGATCTCTCTCGTCAATGCCAGTGTGCTGGTGACGTTTAATGGTGAGGATAGCCAGCCAATCCAGGAGAGGAAGATTGAAAAAGCGGTAATCACCTTAGGGGCAGTCGCACCGCTCATCATCCATGCTAAAGAAGCCGAAGCGTATTTGGTCGGGAAAACCTTGACCCCCGATGTGATGGAGCAGGCGGCGAAATTAGCCCAATCAACTGCCACGCCAATTGACGATGTGCGCAGTTCCGCCGATTATCGGTTGGAAATGGTGCGGGTATGTGTGCTGCGCGGTTTGCGGGCGCTAGCCAGGGGAGAAGAAAGAAGCAATTTTCCCCATGAACCAGTTTTATTATGGGGAAAGCGCAACGGTAAATCAACGATTGGATTAACCAACTCATCCGAACATAACCATCGAACACCAATTGAGACGACCATCAATGGTAAGGAGTATCGTATCGAGGGCGCGGGCCATAAGACGCTTTTAAGGATGCTTCGGGAAGATGCGGGGTTAATTGGCACCAAGGAGGGATGTGCAGAAGGGGAATGCGGTGCATGTACTGTGTATCTCGATGGTGTAGCGGTGATGTCTTGCCTGGTGCCTGCACCACGCGCCCATCATGCTCAGATTGTCACAATTGAAGGATTAGCGCAAGGCGAACAGCTCCATCCGGTACAGCAGGCGTTTATCGAGGAAGGCGCAGTTCAATGCGGATATTGTACGCCAGGGTTTGTTATGTCGGCTGCTAAATTATTGGAAGAAAAACCGCAGCCAACCAAACTGGAAATTCAGCAAGCCATCACGGGTAATCTCTGCCGTTGTACTGGCTATTATTCGATTGTGCGAGCAATCGAGAAAGCCAGTACCATCAAGCTTCGTCAAATGAGCTAGAGCATCTCTTTATATTTGTTGGTGAAAGTGCCATTAGAACCCGGTTTTGAATGACAAAACCAGGAGTTAACCCAGAAATGTGAGATTTATTGAGGAATGCTATGGCAAAATACACCATGTACGGCCGTAACCAACCCCCACCGCCACGCCCCTGGAATGTTCACCCAGTCTGGCGTGGCATTGGTTGTGTGTTGATGATCATTATCCCGATCATCTCCTACGCCGGGGCAGCGCTGCTCATTGAAGCCAATCAAACTCAGCAATGGCTGCCCATGCCGGCTGAATTAATGGGCGCGGTGCGCATACCCTATCTGGCAGTCGTTCCGCACCTGTTTGCCAATTTGCTGATCAGCGTGGTTTTGATCTTTATCGGCTATGGCTTTTTGATGATACTCTATGCAGTGATCTATCGTTTAATTGGTCCCCCAAGCTTATCACCGCTAGATGCTCCCCCAGAACGAAGAAAACGTCGTAGCCTTAAATAAGTGTTATCCGGTATTGTTTTTTTATTTCGAAATTATTCCAGTGGGGATTGCCACTTTTGTTCCTTGAGGTGGCGAACCCTGATGCGGAAACCTTGCCAAGAAGAGGGAACTAGAAGTAGGGTTCTTCTTTTTGCCGCCGCAGCGACTTAATCTGACTACGATGATGTTTCGACCTGAGACGGGCTTCGCGTGCTGCGAGGCTGGGTTGGGTTGGGCGGCGTTTTTTGGGCGGGCGGGCCGCTTGTTGGATCAAAGCAGCGAAACGGTCTAAAGCATCTTGGCGGTTTTGTTCTTGTGTGCGAAAACGTTTAGCTTCGATGATGAGTATCCCATCGGTGGTAACCCGCTGGCCCGCCAATTTGATCAAGCGGTTTTTAAGCTCGGCAGATAGGGAAGGAGAATGGGCGATATCAAAACGTAGTTGCACTGCACTGGCAACCTTATTGACATTTTGTCCGCCTGGCCCTGCGGCACGGATAAAATCAAATTGGATCTCGTTTTCATCTAAATTAATGTTTGGGGGAATACTGATCATCCTCTATCTATTCCTGGTATCTATTCTAACCGATTTGAAATGGCTTAAGGGATAATACCCAAAAACCCTATCAATTTTGTAACACACGTATGAACAATTTTCATGTATACTTTTAAAAATTTTTTAAGACAATTAATTGAGGTTTTAGTTGAATTCGAACGCTCTCCTTAGTGCTATTTTTGAAAGCGCTCAAGATTCGATATTCGTAAAAGACCTATCTTTACGATATATTCGAGTGAATCCGGCGATGGGGCGATTGTTGCAGCTGCCCAGCGAACAAATCATTGGTAAAACCGATGCCGAACTATTTGGGGCTGAAGCGGCCCGATTGATTAATGATGTGGATCGGCGCGTTTTAGGAGGAGAAATTGTCTCCTTCGAAGATCATTTTCCAATCCATGGCAAGCTGCATACATTCAGTGTGGTGAAGACTCCCTTGCGGAATGAACAGGGTGAGATTATTGGATTATGCGGCATCGCCCGTGACATAACGCCAGAAAAAGAAGCCCAACAACAATTATTAGAAAACGAACTCCTTTTCCGAGATTTATTTGACAATGCCACCGATTTAATCCAATCGGTGGCTGCAGATGGACGTTTTCTATTCGTTAACCGAGCCTGGCAGGAAGCGCTTGGATATAGTGCAGAAGACGTGAAAAACTTACGCGTCTTTGATATCTTTGCGCCAGAATGCCAAGACCATTGCACCTCTATATTTAAACGCTTATTTGCGGGTGAAAAAGTAGAGACCGTAGTAACCACTTTCTTGAGAAAAGATGGCACGCCGATTGAAGTGGAGGGTGTGCTTAACAAGACCGAACGAGATGGGAGAGTGATTTCAACCGTTGGGATCTTCCGTGATATCAGCGAACGGAAACGGATCGAATCCGCATTACGCGAAAGCGAAGAGCGCTACCGCAAAATATTTGAGACAGCCGGTGTGTCGATTTGGGAAGAAGATTTTTCGGCAGTAAAATCTGCTTTGGACGAGCTGCGTGCGCAAGGGGTGAGAGATTTTCGGACGTATTTGGAGGAACACCCCCAATTTTTACAAAAAGCAGCAGCTAGTATACTGGTGCGGGATGTAAATCAGACCACCTTGCGCATGTTTGGCGCGCAGAGTAAAGAGCAAATGCTTGGCGAACTCAACAAGATATTTGTCCCTGAGACGATGGAAATACTCAAAGAGGAAATCCTGGCTATTGCAGAAGGGAGAACCTTTTTCGAAGGGGAGACGATCAATCAGACTTTGCAGGGTGAGCGCAAATATATCTGGCTTACGATAACATTTCCTCAGGAACGCACCCGCTTTCGGAGTGTCCTGGTGAGTTTAATAGATATCAGCAAAATCAAGGAGGCGGAGCGTGAAATTGAACTTCAGCGGGTTTATTTTCAACAGCTCTTCGAGAACACACCGGTCGCCATTGCAATGTATGACAGCCAAGACCGCATTGTACGCATCAATCGTGCGTTTGAGAAATTGTTTGGCTACACTCCTGAGGAGGTGGAAGGGAAACACTTCAACGAGTTAATTATCCCGCCAGAGTTAGAAGATGAAGCCAGCGGTTTGTCCATCGCGGTGTTTGGTGGCAGCGCCATTCAGAAAGAGACCTATCGGATGCGGAAAGATCGTACCCATGTACCGGTGGTGGTGTACTCTGCGCCGATTGAATTAGACGGCGAAATTGTCGGCGGATATGCTATGTACGTGGATATCAGTGACCGCAAGTTGAAAGAACAAAAGCTGGAATATTTAAGTTCGCATGATACGTTGACGGGTTTATTCAATCGAGCCTATTTTGAAAACGAAATGCGCCGATTGGAAGGAGAAAGAATTGTACCAGTGAGCATCTTGGTGGGTGATGTCGATGGCTTGAAGTCCGTCAATGACCGCTTGGGGCATGCCATGGGCGACGAATTGTTACGCGCTGCAGCGACAATTTTGAAGAAATCCTTCCGATCGGTGGATGTTGTAGCCCGTATTGGGGGAGATGAATTTGCCATTATCTTGCCGGAAGCCAATCATGAGGTTGCGCAGCGATCATTAAGGCGCGTTCAGGAAGGGATTGATGCATATAACCAGACTCACCCATTATTACCTTTGAGTATTTCAATGGGTTCGGCAACCACGACCGTCCCGATGCCGCTGAGTGATCTCATGCGCGAAGCGGATCGGCGCATGTATGATCAAAAAGCGCTCAAACAAGCGCGTTAAGGATTGGTTGATGGCGCTCATCTGGCGCGGGTAACCCGGATAGAGATGGTTTTTGTTGCAAAGAGTGTGACCTCGCAGGTGTCGCTAGTATTAATGGCGTTTTTTCTCGAAGGTAGTGCTCATAGAATGACACGAATGATAAATGGGACTAAGATTCCTAAACCGCCATAAATACTGGCAACCCGACTCATCATTTGGGGAAACATCAGAAAGATGATCAGGGCAATAAAAGCAAGCAGGATTAGATTTCGGATAAAATCACGAATGAACTTTTCCTTCATATTTGGCATTAAAGAGCAAGCTTAGTCGCTTGAGTGAGCATACTAACAGTTTATCACACAATTTTGCCAGTTCTGCGAGTTACGGGGGGCCAGATAAATGCTACGCAGTGGATTACACAACAATCCAGCAAGTTATCCCACTGTTCGATATTATCTGCTTTTTCCTTACGATTACGGATCCATCCGTTTGCCTTCCAGCGTTTTGCCCTGCTATTTTGCATTAATTCCTCCACAGTATATTCCCCGTTGGGCTTTTGAACTTATATATAAAAGAGGTATTATAAATATACTGGCACGGATTAACTCGCTCCACTCTCCACAAACCCGCAGGTAGGCGCTTTTAAATCGTGATTTACAAAAAAACAATTAATAAGCAAACGAGCTACGCGAAACCCTTGAACTTCGGTTATGTGTGGGTGTGTAAAACATGGTAGTTCTTATTTCCTTTTGAGGCTGCTTAAAGCAATCCATATGCCTAAGAAGTCTCTGTATTGTTCTGAGGTCATAACCGGCTTTTAATAAATGGGAAGCAAAACCATGCCGAAATATATGAGGGGACAGATCTGTTTTTCCTGTTGATCCGGTGGCCAGCCCGGATTGCTTTTACGGGCTGGTTTTATGTATGTGATGACACTGTTTAACGACAATAGTCAATGATTATTGAATCGCGCATATAGACATGAAACTTGGTAGGCAATTCCTCCATGGAGACCT
>DAOTVW010000308.1:0-46045 GCA_034436035.1 Anaerolineales bacterium | reverse complement strand
GCAAGCGGGTCGGGTTTCATAGGCTCTGGTAAGACCTGTCAGGTTTGAACTGGGTAGCGCAGGTTCTGGTGACAATCCATAAATAATAAAACCTGACAGGTCTCCATGGGGGTCTTGCGTACCAAGTTTCTTGTCCATGTGCGCGGTTCAATAATCATTGGCTCTGGTAAGACCTGTCAGGTTTGAAATAGGTAGCATAGGCTTTGGTAACAATCCATAAATATTAAAACCTGACAGGTCTCCTAAAAAGTCTTACATACCGAACCTCTTGTCCATGTGCACGATTCAATAATCATTGGCTCTGATAAGACCTGTCAGGTTTGAACTGGGTTACGTAGGCTCTGGTGACAATCCATAAATATAAAACCTGACAGGTCTCCATGGGGGTCTTGCGTACCAAGTTTCTTGTCCATGTGCGCGGTTCAATAATCATTGGCTCTGGTAAGACCTGTCAGGTTTGAAATAGGTTGCTTTGGCTCTGGTAAGACCTATCAGGTTTGAACTGAGTAGCGTAGATACTGGTGACAATCAATAAATATTAAAACCTGACAGGTCTCCGCAAAAGTCTTACCTAACGGGTTACCTATCCCTGCAAGCGAGTCTGGCTGAGTAGGCTCTGGTAAGACCTGGCAGGTTTGAACTGGGTAGCGTAGGCTCTGGTGACAATCAACAAATATTAAAACCTGACAGGTCTCCTAAACAGTCTTGCTTACCGGGTTTCATATCCCTGCAAGCGAGTCGGGTTGCTTAGGCTCTGCTAAGACCTGTCAGGTTTGAACTGGGTAGCATTGGCTCTTGTGACAACCAATAAATACTAAAACCTGACAGGTCTCCTTGGGGTTATTGCGTACCAAGGTTCTTGTCCATGTGCCCAATTCAATAATTATTGGCCCTGATAAGACCTGTCAGGTTTGAACTGGGTAGCATTGGCTCTGATAAGACCTCGGTCGTTGCTGACGGATGGTGAAAGTCCTGTCCGCGGTGGGTTTCAAAACACAAAAAGCCTCCCAGACATAATCAAGGGAGATTTGTCGATGGGAATCGGAGGATGCATCAATGGTGAAAATTCAGGCTACATTGGAGTCGTTACAATAGTAGATTATTTTTCAACACTCTCAGATTGCTTTGGCCGCAAAGCGCCCCCTTTAATTGCAACTGTAATGCGAAATTGCAAGCTGAGATTTGAGGCACCCTTTTAATGGATAATTATTTTCTCAAGGCGGATGTTTTCTTTTCCCACCAATTCCTGTAATCGTCTCATTAATTCTGGACAAACCTGCGTGGTTTCATTAGGAAATTCCATCAGAAAACCCTTGCCGTTCTCATAAAGCTGAAATGCAAACCGATCTTGCCCGGGGTAAGATAAGATCATCCCATGAATCCGTTTTAGACGTAACAGATCGCGGGCTTTATCTTCGCTTTGACGGAAGATGACCGTTAACATCTGCAAGCCCGCTGTCTCTTGGATGGTAAGCGGATTGATCAAATACGGCGGCAAGGTTTCAGGTGGTTCAGGGCTATTGGCGTCCAAGATTGGTTTGCTGTCCGGGTGTTGTTGCTCCACTTCACTCACAACCGGCTCTATGACAGCTTCTACAGAAACAACCGGCTTGGTTACTTCATTGCTCCTCGGTTCCGTGTTAATTCTTTCTGTAAATGGCTGATCGTGCTGTTCAGCGGGAAGGGTTTCTATGGGTAACGCTACATCCATTTCAGGCGCATTCGTATTGTTACTTCCATCCTGATAAACCGGATCGCTATCGCTGGGGATTACAGTTGTGGTGTTCGGGACATCAGGCTGCCTGTCCCATGTTTCGTCCAAATCAGGCGGGGGGACTTCGTCAAACCAGTTGGGCTCTTCCAACGCGATCTCATCAGGATAGTCCAATGAGGCATCATAAGGAGGATAGCTTGTGTTCGTTCCAGGCTTGGATCGAGAAGGCTCAGTCTCATATTCTTTGGTCGCAAGAGGGGTGATCATCTTGAGATCGGTTGTGATCTGATCCACCAGCACCTTTGGTTCACCGCCATCTCCGGCTGGTTTGCCATCTACTAAAATCACGCGTTCTATTTCAATTAATGGTTTTACTTTACCCCAGACGGTGGGGAAGATCACCAACTCAATGCTTCCTTGAATATCTTCGATGGTGACAAACGCCATGGCTTTGCCGGCTTTGGATTGATGATGACGGATACGCGTGATCATCCCCGCTACCCGCACCTTTTCGTTAGGGGAGACTTCGCTGAGTTGAGCCGAATAATGGGTCACCACCTGAGAGAGAATGTCCATATAAGGATTGAGCGGGTGATCCGAGACATATAGACCGATTAATTCTTTTTCCCAGTTCAACAATTCGCGCTTGCTGATCGCAGTATAGACTTTGGGCAACTCGATTTGTTCTTTCACGCCAGTATGAGCGCCAAACAAGGTCATTTGCCCCATCTCGGCAGCGCGAAAATGAGCTGCGCTGGTGGAAATAATCCGCTCTACCGATTCCAGCAAGGCAGACCGAGCCCCAAAGCGATCCAATGCCCCTACGCGAATGAGGCTCTCTAGAGCACGCCGTCCAACCTGGCGCAAATCTACCCGCTGGGCAAAATCGTTTAAATCCTTGAACGGTGTTTCTCCCCGCCCTTTAAGAATTATATCCACTGGTCCATGCCCTACGTTCTTCACCGCGCCAAAGCCAAAACGGATCTTGGATTTCTTGCTCTGCGGATCATCCTCTATGGTAAAGTCCCAACCACTCGTGTTGACATCCGGCGGTTCCACCGCTATCCCCATCCGCCGGCAGTCGGCGACATATAACGCGACTTTGTCGGTATCGTTAGCTGAAACCGACAACAGGGCAGTCATGTATTCGACGGGATAATGCGCTTTAAGGTAAGCCGTTTGCACCGCCAGTACACCATAATCTGCCGCATGAGCCTTATTGAACCCGTAACGGGCAAATTCTTCCCATTCATCAAAAATCGCCCCAGCGGTTTCAGCGCTGATCCCATTGGCAATAGCGCCTTCGATAAATTTTTGGCGGTGCTTTTGAAGTTTCTCTTTTAATTTCTTCGAAATCGCTTTTCGTAAATCATCGGCTTCCGCTGCAGAGTAGCCCGCCAACTGCATGGCTGCAAACATCAGTTGTTCTTGATAAACCGGATGGCCATACGTTTCCTGAAAAATTGGTTCCAACGCCGGGTGGCGGTATTGGACTTCCTCTTCGCCATGCATCCGACGAATGTAACTGGGGATGAAATCCATTGGACCGGGGCGGAAAAGCGCAACCATAGCAATCACATTGGAAAGATGTTGCGGCTTCATCTGCATTAAATAACGCCGCATTCCCGTACCTTCCACCTGGAAGACTCCGAGCGTCTCTCCGCGTCCGAGCAATGCAAAGGTCTCTGGATCGTCAGTGGGAATGTTTTGTAGGTTAAGTTCAACGCCATGCCGTTGCTTGATCAAATCACAGGCGCGCGCCATAATGGTCAGGGTCGCCAGCCCCAGAAAATCTACTTTGAGCAACCCTAAACTTTCCAGGATTGACATCTCGAATTGGGTGACAATTTTCACCGGGCTGTCATCTGAGGCATTACCAGTCGGACGATGGAGCGGTACATACTCCACCGCCGGTCGATCGGTGATGATCACACCGGCAGCATGGGTACCGGCATTGCGCACAACCCCTTCCATTTTTGCTGCAGTGTCAATTAATTCTTTTAGATAGGGGGTGCTATCGTAGATTTCTTTCAATTCCGCAACTTCTTCCAATGCCTGCGGAATAGTCACTGGTTTACCAGGGATGTTGGGAATTAATTTGGCAACCCGGTCCACTTCACTAAGGGGGATATCCATTACCCGTCCCACATCACGAACAGCTGCACGCGCTCCTAGTGTGCCAAAGGTGATGATTTGGGCAACTTTGTCTTCACCATATTTACGGCTGGCGTATTCCATCATCTCAGCCCTGCGGTCATCCCGAAAATCCAGGTCGATATCGGGCATGGAGATACGACTGGGGTTGAGGAAACGTTCAAAGATCAAACCGTGCTGAATTGGGTCAACCAGCGTAATTTCAAGGGTGTATGCCACAATCGAACCAGCCGAAGAACCCCGTGCGTTATACCAAATACCTTGTTCCCGAGCGTAGCGGCACAAATCCCAAACAATGAGGAAATAAGTATCAAACCCCATTTGATGGATAATCTGTAACTCATACTCAAGCCTTTGGCGAACTTGCGGATCATCTGCGCGAGGACCATACCGTTTTCGCAAACCAGCCTCACAAATCTCCCGTAAATACGTTTGCGGTGTATACCCTTCTGGTACATTGAATAAAGGCAAATGGTATCCTTTGAAACTTAAATCCACATTACAGCGCTCGGCAATAAGCAACGTGTTTTGAAGCGCTTGGGGTACTTCGCTGAAGATCGCTTGCATTTCCTCCGGTGAGCGCAAATAATAGGATGGATCGGTCATTTTCATGCGGTTAGGATCGGTCAGCAGGCTACCGGTCTGGATGGCGAGCAAAATTTCTTGTAAACGCCAATCCTCTTTCTCGATATAATGTACATCGTTGGTGGCGATAAATTGGGCATCATAACGCCGTCCCAATTCAAGCAGCTGACGATTGATCGTTTCCAGGTCGCCAATATCGTGTTGCTGCAGTTCGAGAAAGAAATGCTCTTTTCCAAAGACATCAAAATACCAATCTAATTTCTGGCGGGCTGTATCGACTTGTCCCTCCGCCAACAATCTGGGTATTTCCGCAGACATACACCCAGATGTGCAGATAATCCCCTCAGCATGTTGAGCGAGTAATTCATGGTCTATGCGCGGATAATAATAAAAGCCCTCCAGTTGTGCTTTGCTGACCAGGCGCAATAAATTTTGATAGCCGCTTTGGTTTTCCGCCAATAGAAGAATGTGGGTGGATTTTTTATCTAACTGTGCATCGCGGTCTTGCATCGTCCGGGCAGCAAGATACGCCTCAACGCCAATAATCGGTTTTATCCCCGCCGCAATTGCCTGATTATAAAATTCGACCACTCCGAACATATTCCCATGATCGGTGAGGGCGACCGCATTCATGTTCATCTCTTTGACGCGTTGAACTAACTTCTTGATATTGCTGAAGCCGTCCAACAAAGAATATTCCGAATGCACATGCAAATGAACAAAGCTCATAGGGTCTACAGAGATTATAGCACGCCCAAGTTGGGAGAGTCTTAAATTAATCCATAATTTAAGCGAATTAATTGGGAATAACACATATTGGGCTTCATTTTAGTATTTTCTTGATAAAATAAGGTTACATAGTTAAATCTTTTGTTTGGTGATCGCTGCCATCCATAACCCCAGCCATACCTAAGAGGTTATCTGTATAGAATTCGTGCCAAAATGGTTTTTATCCATCTTTCTCGATAGGTTTTTAGATGGTGTTTAAACATGTTAATCCCGTTTCAATACAAAGTTGCTAAATGATGCGCCATAATTATCAACCCCCAGTGATCCGTAATATTCTATTGGGTGTCTTGCTTTTTATTTTTGGTTTAGTATTATTAGGTCATTTAGGGGAATTGGTCAAAAGCGTTGGCTATCTTTTCTTTTATCCATTAGACAAATTGGGATTATTGAAACTGGTAACCAAAGATGAGGTATGGATTGTCGATATGAGCCTTTCCAACCAGACGGTGGTATTTGGAATCCCTGGCCAATATGCCTTCTATACCTCGAACTTAGATTTGTTGCAAATCAATGATGCAATTTTAGATAAAAATTTTAAACCCTGGATGAAAATCCAAAACCTTAAGAATGGAGAACAAATAAAGGTTGAATTTATCCAGCGGGGATTGATGATTTATGATACACCATTTGCAAAAGGAAGGCCAATCCTCACTTTTCTGATTCCGAGTACGGGACAATACCGCATACAAAATGCCACACAACCTGGGGCAATCGGTTATTTCGTAAGAGATTATGTGACAGGAAACGAGTATAAATATATTCTCCTCTTCCTCGGTGAAATATGCTTGATTTGTGTTCCGATAGCATGGTTGGGATTTCAACGAGCAAGACAAAGAATAATTCAGCTAAAGACAACCCAAAAAGCAAACAAGAAACGAGCAGATGCTTTGCAAGCACTGCTTAAACAGAAAAATAAGCATTCCAATTAATCGCTGATATCTAACTATTCTTACTGATTCGACTCAGTTGAGGTGGAAGGACTTTCCTGTGTTTGGCAAAGTTGACGGATGATTTGTTCAGCTTCGTCCTCTAGTACAACAACCAAAATATCGCCTGCTCTGAGAACCGTATCACCATGGGGAATCAACAATCGTCGATTCCGACGGATAGAGGAAACCACCGATTCACGTGGCCAGGGGATTTTGCTCAATGGTTTACCCTCACAGATAGATTTCGGTTCGATGCGAAATTCTTCAACACGTACATCTGCCATTCCCCCTATACGAGCTTGTTGGGCACGATGGTGCAGCGTGGTGCGTTGGGCAAGGGCTATTTCATAGGCGCGGATTAAATCACTACGGCGGGCAACCCCTAAGAGATGCTGTGGGTTATTGCGCTCCACAACGGGTAAACGACCGATATCGCGCACGCTCATTTTACGCAGGGCTGCTCCTACGGTTTCATCCGGGTAAGTGAGGATCATTTGGCGAGTACAAATCTCGCCAACGGTTTTTGCGTCAGGGTTGTTTAGAGAAGCATCCTCTATATCCTGGAGAGCTAATATCCCTACCAGGTGATCGTTATCATCTAGCACTGGTAATCCATGTGCACGCTGATGAGACAACTGCTCCGCAGCAAAGCGAATCGAGTCACTTTCATGAAGTGGTGTGATATCTGTTTTCATCACTTGACTAACCGAGATTGTCTCCAGCAAATCTACATCCCGCCCACGCTGGATGCGCAACCCTTTCCTTGCGATGGGCAGCATATAGACCGATTCGTGTTGCAATTGTTGCGAGACCAGGTAACTGACCATCACCGTTAGCATGAGCGGTAGAATAATGCGATAGTCATTGGTCATCTCGAATAGCAGCAATGTTGCAGTGAGGGGAGCATGGACTGCCCCCGCCAAGAGAGCTGCCATTCCAACCATTGCCATCGCAGCCGGGACTATTCCCAATTGGGGGAAGATACGCATGGCAAGCTCACCGAAAGCGCTCCCTAAAGTTGCTCCTATGAACAAGGCGGGTGCAAAAACACCACCCGGAAAACCACTCCCAACACAGATAGGGGTTAATATCAGTTTTGCCACCATTAAAACAATTAAAAGTGCCAGCGGAAATGGGGCAGCATTGAAGATATGATCAATAGTTTCGTAACCCACACCAAAAATCTGTGGTAAGGATATACCTACCAATCCAACAAGAATGCCTGCAATGGCTGGTTTTGCCCACGTTGGGAGCAGAAGATGATCAAATAAGCGGTGAAAACCATCAATCAACTTAATATATTGCACAGCGATCAAACCGGTAAACAGTCCCAGCAAAATATAGAGGGGTAACTCCCATATAGATTTAAAAGCATACGAAGCCACATTGAATGCCGGGTGAGCTCCGGAAACCGCCTGAGTAAAAACAGCCGAAATCACTGCCGCCAGTACAACTACCCCCATTGCCGCACCCCCAATTTCCCCTAAGATAACTTCAAGGGCAAAGAACACCCCAGCAATCGGTGCATTGAATGCCGCTGCAATCCCTGAAGCGGCCCCTGCGGCAACCAGTGAACGCATTCGTTCATCTGAAAAGCTTAATCGCTGTCCAATCATGGAACCAATATTCGCACCAATCTGCACACTGGGGTCTTCTGGTCCTACGGAGGCGCCGCTGCCGATAGATAATGCTGCTGCCAAAGTTTTGGCTGGAATTCGCCAATAGCGTAATCGACCGGCAGCAAAGGTCACCGATTCAATGATACCCGAAACACCATGATATTGTTCATGACCAACAAAAAAATGTAAAAATACCCCCACCAATAAACCACCAAAAACGGGGATAAACGCAATCGTCCAATGTCCGATATGCTCGAATACTGGAGCGAGGTTTATAAAAAAAATATGGGTGAAAAGTGCAATGAGGCTCTTAAAGACCCATACACCCGCAGCGGTGAATAGTCCAACTATCATAGCGATGGACATTAAAAGCAACGTTTCGGAAGGTTGTATGCGTTCCAGCCAACGGCGCAACCGATGATTGTTCTGATTATTTCCCATGTTTATTTGGGTGAAATTCTACCCCTTTTTCGATTCATACCCAAAAAGAATTTTACAAAGTTATTTTTTGAATACCAACCTATGAGGATAGGGATAGTATATTCATGGCAGCAAACTATCATCGCGAAGGATCACTCTTTGCTTCAGAAGCAATCTCCCCGTATGAGAGGGAGAGTGCTTCACTTTGTTCTCAGTGACAACAATCGAACTGTCATTGCAATGGAGCGTTCTTTGCGACAGAAGCAATCTCCATGCTTGAGAGAGATACTGCTTCGCTTCGCTCGTAATCACAACAATCGAACTGTCATTGCGATGGAGCGTTCTTTGCGACAGAAGCAATCTCCATGGCTTAGAGAGATACTGCTTCGCTTCGCTCGTAATCATAACAATCGAACGGTCATTGCGATGGAGCGTTCTATGCGACAGAAGCAATCTCCATGGCTTAGAGAGATACTGCTTCGCTTCGCTCGTAATCATAACAATCGAACTGTCATTGCGATGGAGCGTTCTATGCGACAGAAGCAATCTCCATGCTTGAGAGTGAGACTGCTTCGCTTCGCTCGTAGTCACAACAATCGAACTGTCATTGCGATGGAGCGTTCTATGCGACAGAAGCAATCTCCATGCCTGAGAGGGATACTGCTTCGCTTTTTTTATCAGTGACAACAACTTAATTGTCATAGTGAGGTTCGGCTATAACACAGAAGGGCGGCATTCGAAGAGGAACTGACATTATCATAGGCTTTGTGGTTGATAACAAACCGTCCACGAATATTACACGAATGCACGAATAGCGCCGTCATGCTTTTATTCGTGGCGCCTTCGTGAACGGTTTTCGCTGCAAATTGTCAGCGCAACTTGTAGTGGTGAGTAGTTCCATACTTAGCATATTTGCTGTACTCAATGGTAACTCCGTGCAGCCATATCCCCTCAATAAATCCAATCGTTTTTATCTTGAAAATCCTCTCTATTTATATTATTCGTAGATTAGCGGGAAAGGAAATAGATTCCCAATAATGCAAAAAGCAAACCGACTATTTTTGATACGGTAAAAGCCTCTCGTAAAATGATAAAAGCCAAAATTGCAGTCACCAGAGGATAGGCAGCAGTAATCGCCACAACCCGAGTTGCTTCACCACGCGCCAAAGCAAAGTAAAAGAACAGTACCCCAAGGCTTCCGGCAATACCGCTCAGAACCGCCCACACTACGTCCACTCCCAGATGAGTGGAATGAAAAATATCACGGTATAGAAAATAATATAAGGGGAAAGTGGTAATCCAGCCAATACTGGAGAAAAGCAACAACGCCTCACCGCGCAAGGAAAAAGAGGCAAGTTTCCCAAAGAAACCCCAAAAGCCCCATAGTAAAAATGAGAACAACGAATTTAGCAGCCAATTGGGAAATTTAGGCATTGGTAACCCTCCAATCAGGATAAAAAGCAGGCTTTTTCCATGAAAACTGTCTCATGACACTCTGCGTGTCAAGATTATAATGCGATATAGGAGGTCATATGGTTCAAAATCAACGGAACGTCCTCATTCTCTTTTTTACAATGATCGTCATAATGTTGGGATTTGGGATTGTGATCCCGATCCTGCCTTTTTATGTAAAGCAATTTGGTGCCGGTGGCAGTGCCTTAGGAATGTTGATGGCGACCTATGGCTTAATGCAGTTTATTTTTGCTCCGATTTGGGGTTCAATTTCGGATCAAATTGGAAGAAAACCAATTTTGATGGTAGGAGTGTTTGGCAACGCCCTCGCTCAGCTCTTGCTGGGTTTGTCAACCCAACTATGGATGCTGTTCGTTGCCCGTGCTTTAGCTGGAATCCTTTCTTCTGCAACATTACCCACAGCAATGGCTTACGTCTCAGATAGCACGAGTGAAGAAGAACGCGGCGGAAAAATGGGAATGATCGGTGCCGCGATGGGGATCGGCATGGTGATCGGCCCAGGGTTAGGGGGGTGGTTAGCAAGCAGCTCTTTATCTGCCCCATTTTTTCTGGCATCCGGTTTATCCTTTTTAGCCCTGATCATTGTTTTCTTGGTGTTACCTGAAGCACCTCGAAGCGCTCCAAATAAGGATATCCGTATTCGCGGTCCCCAGATTCAAAACCTCTGGAAAGCGCTCACAGGTCCGATTGGGCTTTTATTCTGGATGGCTTTTCTATTGAGTTTTGGATTAACAAATTTTGAAAGCGTTTTCGGGCTATATGCGAAAGAACGCTACAATTACACGCCTCAACAAGTGGGTACAATCCTAACGGTTATTGGGTTAATCTCTGCATTGATCCAGGGCGGGTTGACCGGTCCAGCCACCCGTAAATTTGGTGAAATCAAAGTGATTCAGGCAGCATTTATCAGCAGTGCCATCGGTTTTGTACTGATGACCTTGGCACAAAACTATGTACAAGTGATGTTAACGGCCGGGTATTTTGTCTTAAGCAATGCCATGTTGAATCCATCCGTAGCATCATTGATATCCAAAAATACCAGCACAAAACAAGGAATCACCATGGGGTTGAATAACTCGTTTTTAAGTTTGGGAAGGATTATCGGTCCCATGTGGGCTGGCTCAATATTTGATCTGAATATCCATTATCCGTATTTCAGCGGTTCTGTGATTATGGTGCTGGGCTTTCTTATGAGTCTAGCCTGGTCTCGGCGGGAAGTTGCCTTGAAGTTCAACCCGGAAATAGAGGATTAGGATAATACATATCTAATACCAGCCCAACATTAAGAAAACAACCTCCCTCGTCGTGAGGGAGGTTTGATTTGAACTGGGGCAGTTCAAGTTTGATTTTGGATAAAATGTCTATCTAGGGGAATTTAATTTCAAACCGCCAAACACCGTTGTCTTTTTTATCGATACTTGAAGAAGTGCCCATCACTTCGTAAAAAGTAATGCCCGGTTTATACGAATAAGGGGTTCCATCTGGAAAAACAAGGCTAAATATGGCATCGGGTGATTGCCTTGTCCATTTCAACTCATACGCATATCCATCACGGAAGGCATACGCAATTCCGCTATCTCCCATTTTAATTTCCACGATCTCGCTATTCCCAGATTTGTAGGCGTATTCATGCGGTATCAACAATACCACCACATTATCTGCCACAATTTGAGTATTGGTGACCCGATCCATTAATGCCGCATAACCTTCACCTTGTCCGGCATCTTCCTGGGTATCTTGAAAACGAAGGTAACGGCCGCTCGCCTGATCGAAATCCCAGCGATTATAGGAACTGATGGAAAAACGATTGAATATTTGGACACCCGGAACGCCATTGGGCGGGGTTTGGAATTGAAACTTCATACCATCTAAATTTTGACGGTCATTGGTAGCGCCCTTAGAAACTACATAAGGTCCCATTTCTTTCGTGTTTGCTACGAGATAGTTCGCTCCATTTGGTTCCACGCGGCACATGGGCGGGCAATTCATCGCGCCTTCTAAAACAAGCCGATCAGAAAAGTCGGAGTTAAAAAAGGTTTTTAAGATACGCTTGTCCGCACCACCAAAGGCAAAAATCGCTTTGTACATGCGCACGATTTCGCTGTCAAATAGGCGTCCAGAGCGCACCGGACCAACCTGTTCGGCATCATTTCCGTAAAAGATCGCGTTGAAGCGGGTTAAGCCATTATTTTGGTAGTAGTCATAAACAATGTCTGCTAATGCTAAAGCAAATGGCGGACGGTCATCGCGCGGAAATATCTGGATTTTGATAGAAATCGGGCGCCGTTCCAGGCGGGTTGGATCAGTAACTGGCAAACCAGTTAATGGATTGACATTAGCTGGAAAATTAGTTGGACCATAGTCCACCTGTGCCACAGTCGGGGTGGCTTCTGGTGTAGGCGCTGTGGTTGCGGTGGGTGGAACAGAGGTTAAAGTCTCCGTTGGTTGTTCTACCGCCGTTGGCGCTGCAGCCGGTTTCATCAAATTGCATCCTGCTAAGGTTAAGGAGAACAGGATGAAAATAAAAAAGCTTCTTTTTAGTGACATAACGACCTCCTGAAGTGGTAATGATACCTTAAATTTTGGTTTCAATGTGTTTGAGTTAAGAATTTCTCATATAAATACTTTGCCTACTCACCCACCCTATCATAATATTGGTGGTTTAATCCGTCATTGCGAAATTCGGTTACACCGTAGCAGAGCGAAACTCAAATAAGAGAAAAGGAATTGGACACTATATTGTTATTTATAGTAACCATCTTTCCATTTCGATGGTCGAGTAGCGGCGAACGTTCTTCGTGAGCAGCGTATCGAGACCTTCCTTTGATAGTTTCACAAGGCTCAACCCAAGGATTTCGACAAGCCATATGATAAGCTCAATACATCTCTCAACCAGAGAATTGCCGTGGGTTGTATAGCGTTCGTCGTGTCTAATCCTGTTCATCTACTAAATCCTGACCATATTTTGTTTCTTATTTTCCGCATGGCTACTTGAGTTGTTATAAACCATTAGGCGGGATGATGAAAAACTTTTTGGATCAACATTAATAATTGCCCCATACCCTGGCGAAGCGGATCACAATAAATTAATTCCCCAGCAGTATGGGCGGCATTCCCATGGGTCAACCCAATACAAATCGCTGGGTAACCCAAACTAAGAGGAATATTCGCATCGGTTGAGCCAATGTTGAGTTGCGGATTAATCCCTTGTGCTTTGAGACACTGTTTTGCCAACTGAACTAACCAGTGTTCTGGCGGTAATTCCCCCTGTGGGCGGAAACCTGTGCTTTCTGCACTGACGCGCACTTCCATAGAATTAGCGCTCTCTACTCGATCCAGAACTTGATGATTCAGCCAATCCAAAGTCTCGACATTTTCGGAACGCAGATCAAGCTCGGCAATCGCCAAGGGTGCAATCGTGTTGACCGAAATCCCCCCATTAATCACCCCTACATTCAAGCTGCAACGCGGGAGCTCAGGTAAAGGGATCGCAGATAAATCACATATTAAGCGCGCTATTTCATGGATTGCCGAAGGATTACCAAAATTAACCCAAGAGTGCCCTCCTTTCGTTTCCACCCTTAAACGGTAACGGCGCACACCTAATGCCCGGTTATAGATATGTCCCAGAGCCATCCCTTCTAAAACGATATACGCCGTCACATTTGCGCCAAAGCGTTCGACAACCCTGCGCATCCCGCGTAAATTACCCAACCCCTCTTCGCCTACATTGGCAACCAGCCAGATGTCTCCCGCTGGAAAGCGAGCTGATTCGCTAAAAGCCCAAACCACACCCAACAACGCCGCGACCCCGAGTGCATTATCCCCAATACCTGGCCCATAAATACAATCTCCTTGGCGAAATGCGGGTTGGTGGTTCTCAAACGGGAAAACTGTATCGAGATGAGCGCTGATTACCAGGGGGGATGTTTCCCTTTCCCCTTCCAGATGAACATAGAGATTGCCTAATTCGTCTTTTAGAATCTCTTTCACACGTTCTCGTTGAAACTGCTCCTCAACGAATTTCGCTCGCTTACTTTCTTCAAATGTAGGGGCAGGGATACGCTGAATCAGAATCGCGATTTCTAGAATCCTTTGCAATAAATTGGGAGAGGGTTTTAACATTTCCGCACCGCCTGTCTTAATGAGTCAAGCCGAGCTGAAGCTAGGCGAGGTTCTGCATCGAGAGCGTAAAACGGTCCAACCCCTTCGACTGCTAAGGATGCGGCGATATTTCCATATAAAGCAGCTTCTAATGGGTCAAAATTCCGTTGGTACCCCGCCAAAAAACCGCCACAGAATACATCTTCAGCAGCATGAGCGCTCAGTATGCGCGCAGGATATGGGGGAATAAACCATCGTTTACGTCCCATTCCATCATAAACATATTGACTGAGATCGTCTTTTTGGACAACGATAATTTCACATCCAGAAGAGCTGAGCGCTTCCACCATTTCCCAAATATCCTCACTGCGTTCTTTAAATAAACTCCGCAGCTGATTTTCTGTCGGGAGAAATGCAGTCAACCCCATGAGAATTTGCGGGATATCCGAGAAGAAGATCGGGTTCATATATGCGGTAGATGGCGCTAAGGTTAATGTGGTAATCGTCCCCTGATGAAGAAGGGAAGGGATGAGGTTATGGGTAAGATAATCCATCGGAGCGATATGGGCGGCAGTGGCGTTGAGATACTCTGATGGAATATCTGTTGAACGCAAACTAGTTTCCTCAACACGGGTGCGACTAGCGGTTGGTATTGAAGGCTGGTAGCCAAATAAGGATTTGGGAAAGGATTGACCGTTACGGGAGTAGTGTAAAATCGCTTCTTCTTGGACGTATTGATATGGGGTTAAGTACGCATAAAAATTGCGCAGCTCTATCGAATGAGATTGAACACGCACCCCTTGTGTCTCAATCCCGTGTTCTGCAATCTCGGATAACCACCCTTGCGGGAAATCTTCTCCCACACGGGCAACAATACCCGCAGGTTCCTGTGGTTGCCATACTAACCAGCCAACCGCAGAGTACAATGCATTTCCGCCGAGAATATCATTGAACGCCCTACCATCTGGCAATATGATATATTCCCGTTGGAGTAAACCAGGAAAGACCGCCCGGATGAGTGATTCAGTCATAAAGTTCGTTTACTTCAAAATAGTATTAAGGGATGGTCAGCATCATCCTTGTTTTAAATGATAATCGGAAATGAGAATTAATGTGCAGCGAGGCTGAGAAAAACATCCTCAAGGGTTGGTTCTACCTGTTCGATTTCTGCACCCTCTATAGATTGGTTTTGCAATTCCTTTATGATCAAATCGGGATCAACCTCATGGGGGAGAATCACCCGCAAATGATCTCCGACTAATCCACTCCGCAGAACGTGCTGCGATTTTTCTAACACCATTAAAGCATCGAGTATTGGTCGAGCGCGTAGATCATAAGCTTTGCCGGGCAGAGCAGAGGTTTTCAAAGTCGAGGGTGCATCTAATGCCAGCAGCTTCCCCTCGCGCATGATCCCCACTTTGCCGCAGTATTCTGCTTCATCCATATAATGCGTGCTGACCAACGCCGTAATCCCCTCCGCTACCAATTCATAAATCAAATCCCAAAAAGCCCGTCTGGCAGTCGGATCAACACCGCTGGTTGGTTCATCCAGGAACAACAAACGCGGGTGATGGACAATTGCCGCAGCTAATGCGAGACGCTGTTTCCATCCCGTAGAAAGGTTACTGACTAAGATATCCTTTTGCCTTTCCAAACCAACCCGTGCGAGACAGTTCTGGATCGTCGTTTCGTCCGTAATCCCATAAACACCGGCGTAAAAATGTAAATTCTCATTGACGGTTAAATCATGATAAAGGGAGAATTTCTGCGACATATATCCCACTTCGGTGCGAATCGCCTCCGAATCTTTTCGGATGTCGTAACCCAATACGGTGGCGGTTCCCTCCGTGGGTAAGATAAGCCCGAGCAATATGCGCATGGTCGTTGTTTTTCCCGAGCCATTAGGCCCCAGATAGCCAACCACTTCTCCTGCCCGAATGGTAAAGGAGAGGTGGTCGACCGCGGTAAAATCCCCAAAGCGTTTGGTTAAATTATCCGTTTCGATGACAATTTCATTCATCGTTTGTCTCAATCAAGGAGATAAATACATCTTCAAGTTGTGGTTCAATCACACGAGCGCTGGTGATGGAAACGCCCCGCTCAGTGATGTATTGAGTGAGGTTTTCAATCAGCGATTGGGAACTATCCGTGTTTATGCGCAGATGGACACGATCGCCAAACATCTGTGCGTCTTGTACTACAGGATAGCCTTGCACAATTTGCCTGAGCAAAGATAGCTGGCTGCCTTTGATTTCTATAATTCGACCCTTAAGAGACGCTTGCAAGTTTGCTGGGGTATCTTCCTTCAAAATTTTCCCGTCACGCATAAAACCCACGCGGTGGCAGCGAGACGCCTCATCCATGTAAGGGGTGCTGACGAGCATAGCAACACCCTCTTGGGCAGCTAATTTTATGATCAATTGCCAAAAATCCTGGCGGGTCACAGGGTCAACCCCGGTGGTTGGTTCGTCCAACAATAATATTTTTGGTTTGTGCACCAGGGCAGCAGCTAAACCCAATTTTTGCTTCATCCCTCCAGAAAGTTTACCAGCGAAGCGGTTTTTGAATTCTAACAACCCCACAAATTCGAGGATATCCAGGCTGCGCGGCAACCATTCTTCAGCAGATAGACCGCGCACTTCAGCAAAAAAACGAATATTTTCGAGAACAGTGAGCTCCTCATATAAGGAAAATCGTTGTGCCAGGTATCCGATTAAACTGCGCGCCTGATCCGTTTGGTGCTGAATGTCAAAATCACCAACCTTAATCGAACCGCTGTCCAAATGGAGCGCTCCGCAAATTAGCCGCATGGTAGTCGTTTTCCCCGCACCATCCGGCCCAACCAATCCATATATCTCACCAGCATTAACCTGGAGACTAATATTATTAACCGCCCAGTTATCCCCAAATTTCTTCGAAATTTGCTTTACTTCAATCATTATCATCGTCACTGGCAAGAATTATTTTTCGATAAACTCCACATCAACGGGCATGCCAGGTTTGAGTTTGTTATCCTGGTTGGTGATATTAAGGTCGATCGCATAGACAGTCGTCCGGCGGCCTTCTTCGGTCTGTACGTTGCGCGGCGTGAATTCCGCCTGATCGGCGATATGATAAACATGAGCTTGAAACACTTCACCCGGGAACGAATCGGCGGTCACTTTTGCTGCCATGCCGATTGTGATCCGCCCATATTGATCTTCCGGAACATAGACGGTGAGAGTTAACTTCTCTAAGTTAGCCAAGGTGATTGCTGGCGCTCCTGCTTGAACTACCTCGCCAACTTCGATACTGCGATTTAAAATGACGCCATCGGATGGGGCAACAATGGTCAATTTTTTGATTTGGGTGTCAATATACTCGAGGTCTGCTTGCGCTTGGTCAAGGGCTGCCTGCGCTTGTTCTACCTTTGCTTCTGCCTGAGTTACACCATCTTGGGCTTGCTTTAATGAGGCCGCAGCCTGATGTACTGTGTCTTGAGCAGCCATGATCTGCAACGAATCGCTTCCGCTATGCAATTCCATCAATTTGTCTTGCGCTAATTCGTACCGCTCTGTTGCCACAGCTAACTTTGCGCGTGCGTCACGGATCTCTTTGGTGAGTTTTAATGTTGCCAATAAATTTTTGTAATCCTGCTGAGCTGCGTCCAGCTCTGCTTTGGCTTTATCACTGGCAGCTTGTGCAGTATCTTGAAGGGCATCCTCTGCCGCTTCAAATGTATCGTTATCCCAATGGTCGTTGGGTAAGGAGTACGTAATCGGGAGATTTTTTGTTTGATACCCCCCATTTGGAGATGGAATGACCCAGGTTTCCAGCTCAGTGTTTTCTTCATCATCTTCACCGTTTCCATCGTCATCATTAGCCGCTTTGGCTCGATTTAATACTTCATTAGCAATATCGAAAGCAATCCGAGCACGGGCTAAGCGTTCTTCTGCGTTCAATAAATCTTCATACCCGCTTTGTTTAAGTAAAGTGAGATAGTTTGCTTGTTCTTGATCAAGTGCACTCTTGGCTGCCTCTACTTCAGCTTCTGCTGCTTTAATTTGCTCTTCCTTCTCGAAATACCAGATGGGTAGGTTAAATTGATAAGGGACAAGCTCTCGCCAATATGCAGCGCGATGTTTCTCATCAGCCCGACGAACATTTTCTACCGTCAATTGATATTGCGTTTGCGCAAGGTCATAATTAGCTTGCGCGAGTTCAAGGTTGGTTTTCGCTCCAGCTAAACCACTTTGAGCAACTTTCAGGTTGGCTTGTGCAGCGAGAACTGCAGCGTTCGCTTTTTGCCTTTGGGCAGAAAGCAATGCGTCATCTAAGACAAAGAGCGCATCCCCCGCCTTTACTAACTGTCCTTCTTCAACGAGGACTTGAGACACCTTTCCAGAGATTTCAGGAGCAATTGCAATCTCAGTTGCCTCAACCGTACCTGATGCGGTGAAACTGCCATTCAAGCCCAGTTGATAACGACGCAATAACCACCAGCCAAGAAAGATAACCAGGATAATGATCATCACAATGATGGGGGTCTGAAATTTTTTTATTCGTTCCATGGTGTTCTCCGTTGTAAGGATATTAATCTAAGCGTTTACGGAATCGTTTCGCTGCCGCAGTCATAATAACGACTCCAAAGATCAAGAGGGCAAGAATTTGATCCCTTAAAGCACTTACCCCAACGCCTTTCAATAACAAAGCGCGAATGATAACTAAATAATATCGTAATGGGAAAATATAAGAGATCCATTGAAGTACTTTGGGCATAGCCTCAATGGGGAAAAAGAAACCGGATAGAAAAATACTCGGCAGCAGACTCATCCAAACAATTAACATCGCCTCTTGTTGTGTGTTTGCTGTCGTTGAGGCAAAGATACCAATACCAAGGCTGGAAAGGAGAAACAAGCCAGAAAGAAGAAGGATTAACACCAAATCCCCTCGCACTGGCACTTTAAACCACCAGGCTCCGATAACAAGAACTTCAAGCGCATTCACAATGGCGAGGATGACATAAGGAGTGATTTTTCCAATCACTAATTCCATCGGACGGATGGGCGTGACAATGAGTTGTTCAATCGTCCCGCGCTCCCGCTCGCGCACGATCGCGGTAGCAGTGAGAATAGACGTGAGTGCATATAAAATAGTGCCGATAACCCCAGGGATCATAAAATAAGCGCTTACCAAATCCGGGTTGTACCAAACTTGAGGACGCACCTCGATGGGGGCATCCAGCGCGAGTGCTTGACCATGTCGTTGCATCCTTTCGGCAAGGATTTTTGTGGAATATTGTTGCCCAATGAGTTGTGCTGCCGAAAGGGACGTGGATGCTATCGTGGGATCGCTTCCGTCCAACACAAATGCAACGGTAGTATTCCCTCCTCCTTTGACCTTATCGCCATAATCGGGAGGGATGATGATTCCCGCCCGCACAACACCGCGATCAATCAAATCGCGGATTTCCTTTTCTGAGCTCGCTTCATAGGTGATCCGAAAGTAATCTGCTGCACGGTAGGCATCCAATAGCTGTCTGGCAGCAGAGCTATGATCTTGATCCAACACTGCTAATGGGATATTGCGCACATCATTCGTTGCGGCATATCCGAGTAAAAATAATTGCATAATCGGGATAATAATAATCAGAGCGAGCGTGCGTGGATCGCGACGGATCTGGATAAATTCTTTACGAATGAGTGACCTTAAACGAGAATTAATCATATTGTGGTTTCTCCATCAACAAGGATTCCATGGAGGAAGATATTTAGATAAATATCGAAAGTTTGTTCGGAAGGATAAGTGGTAAATCGCTCATTCAAGAACATCTCGGTAATGGAATAAGCAATAAACATACCCAAAAAAGCGCGGATAAGAACGCGCAATGGAATTTGACGTAGCTGAGGTTCGAATGGAACGAATTGGTGCTCCAACTGGCTTATTTGGGTCATAATGGTATCGAGTACATCCGGTATATGATTAGCCCTAAATTCCACTAATTCGATAAACATTAAATTCAAGAAATCTTTGTGGGTATTGAGATGCTCGGTGAGCTGTTTCGCTGCTAAGGAGAGGAATTCCTGGATATCGAGGGCTTGGATCTCCATCAAGCGAGGAAGGATTTCAAACAGCGGATGATAGCGTTTTAATACCGCTAAGAAGATTTGTTCCTTGTTTTCGAAATGATTATATATGGAACCAACGGTTAATTTTGATTGGGCAGCAATTTGGCGCATGGATGTCCCATGATAACCTTTTTGCAGGAAAAGCTCATAGGCGGCGTTCAGGATAATTTCCTGAGTTTGCTCTCCACGGGTTAATGAGATTGCATCATCCATAATAAAAATGAACGAACGTTTGTTTATTATACATGCGATCGCTACCCTGTCAATATACACCCCGCTCTTCGTTCCCCGAAATTCATTTCACCTTTGGTACTAACCTTGCAACCCATTCAGTAATATAATCCTTAATGAATAGTCCATTTGTTTTTCAAAAGGAGAGTATCCGATGAGTAACCGATTGACTCGTCCACTTCCATATTTGACGCTCAGCGTCATCAGCATCTTTTTAGCATTTTCACTCTTTCATGCCCCAATCGATGCCCGTTCGGGGGTAAATGAAAACCCACCGGATGAAGAAACACCATCTTTCGTCTATGCCACCTTTTCACCAGGGTCAGTATTGCAACTTACCTCCCCGGATAATCAAGTCGTGATAGACCTGAATGCCAATACATTTTCTCAAGATGCCGGGATAAAGTTATACAGCTTATCCAATCCCTTTGGGATGCCAGATTGGCGTAAATGGATCGCCGGCTTTGTTTTTCACGCAGAAGTGCCAGATGATGAAAAGGCTGATCCATTGAATGTCCTGGACACCCCCGCAGCGGTAACTATGAACTATCAAGATGCTTCCTTATCCAGCGAAGACGAAGCTTTAGTTAAATTATTTTATTGGGACGAAGAAAACCAACGCTGGATTGATGCTGCGACAACCTGCCCTTCCAGCTCACCACAACAACTGGATACAGAGAAAAACCAGGTCGTTACTGCGATTTGCCGGAGCGGCGAATATGGATTACTGGTTGATAAACGGCCAAAAGTAACCTATTTACCGCTTATCAACAGCACTTCCTCAGAAAATTCGCTCGCGATGGAAAACCCAACGGGGATAAGCAGCCCAGAAACCAATGACATCACCACACCGCTAGCTTCCTGCTCACAATTAATTACCAATGGTAATTTCGAGAAAAACACAGGATGGCTCATTCATGGGTCTATTCGCCCCGCATTTTATACCACAGCTAAATCCCTGAATGGGGTTCGCTCCATGCGCAGCGGTATCGTCGATGCAGCCTACAATGCAAAAAGTTACTCCATCTTTAGCCAGGATGTAAGCATCCCTGCTGGAGCCAGCAGTGTCACATTGACTTTTTATCTCTATCAACGGAGCACCGAAAGCAGCGCTACCAACAGCGCCGGCATTCCATTGACGGGGATTCAATCCATTGATGCGCCAGTGAAGGATATTAATTATGTTGAGCTGTATGATTTAAACAATAAATTGGTAGCAGATCCACTGGTTAGGGAACGCAGCAATGCCCGTGTCTGGACCGGCTATGCCTTCGACCTGCTTGGTTTTAGCGGCAAGCAGCTGCGGATTAAATTCGGCACCTATAACGATGGCCTAGATGGCGTGACGGCGATGTACGTCGATGCAGTCTCATTGGTCGTTTGTCCCAGTGGCGTTACCACCCCACTCGTCCAAAATGGCGGATTTGAAAACAAAAACGGTTGGGTGCGACTCAACAGTCCTATTCCTGCGGTTTATACTACCCTACGCTCTCATAGCGGCAATCAATCCATGCTAGCGGGAGTTACCCAAAAAGGATCCACCGCCAAAGGATATTCGATATTCGAGCAGGCAGTTTCGATACCCAGTACGGTCACAAGCGCATCATTGCAATTCTATTGGTGGGCACAATCCGCAGAATCGAATCTAAATGCCTTACCAGCCCAACTTTCCAGTGACATAAGCTTGGCTGCAACGGATGCAAACGATGTACAATATATGGTAATCATGGATCTAAACCATAACATATTAGCAAGACCACTTTGGAGGCGCTCAAACAACCGTACATGGGAATCCGTTAACTTTGACTTGACCCCTTACAAAGGGCAAACCATCGTCCTCCGTTTTGGGGTCTATAACGATGGAGATGGCGATGTCACGGCTATGTATGTCGATGATGTAAGTATTACCACCACTCCATAAAATTCACTGCATTTCATAAAAAACCACATCCCGAAGGTTATCTTCGGGATGTTAGCTTTTTCTTTATCCTTCACCTAACTGGGCGACCTGCCTCAAGAGCCCTAATACCAATAAACCCAGTTTGATCCCCTCTCCTGTCCCAATTTGCAAGTTTCCATTTTCTTTCTCGGCGCGTTGAATCAACAAATAAGCTGCGGAAACACCTACCAATGCGCCCACCACTGCCCCGATTAATAAAGTCTTCGCTTTTTGATTTGGTTCATTTTGTTCCATATTTTCCTCCACCATAAAGTTGTTGAATAATCGGTTTAGGGTTTCGCTTTTTACTTAATTGAGTTAGCATTGCGAAAAACGAATGGATGCGCAGGATGGGTTCCACAGACCAGTCTGCTACTTGATGAATACGGTTGGCAACATTGTTAACATTGATCTGTATCCGATGAGCATATTCCGGGATGATATGGATCAATTTTACAAGGATGATTACCAAAAATATGGTTAATGCCAATCCCACCAGCGTGAAAAGCATTAGCGGGATCAATAACCAAATCAAGGCGATTTGTGCATTTAGGGATGCTTGAGCGGCAGTACTGCGCGTGCTAAGTGCAGCAACGATGATGAGAATCAGTGCAGTGATGCTGATAGGAAACAGTATTTGCCAAAAAGTTTGTTGGCGGTGTTGCTGGGTGCTTTGTGGTTCAGACAAATGCAATATCCGAATTGGTTTCGATCCCATACTTCTATTTTAGCACAAACTCGCCCCTTGTATTGCCTTTAGCGCTACCCAATCACCTGACTGGCGCTTTGAAATAGAAGGAAAGCCATTCTTTTTGAGCGCCTCCTCAATATCATTTGCCTGCTCTTCTAGGATACCGGCTAATATCAAAATCCCGCCCTGGGAAACTAATCTCGCCAAGCCTTGTTCAAAGAGAGACAAGATTATCGGTGCCAAGATGTTTGCCACTACCAACTCGGCTTGATGAAAAGAAAATTGACCGGATAAAATTTGTTCAACGGAACCTTTCCCACATTCCAGATTTTCCAGCACATTATTCGCGCGGGCATTTTCTATAGTGGCTCGGACAGCTAAATCATCTGTATCCACAGCCAAAGCACGCCCAGCCCCACATTTCAGAGCCGCGATGGATAATATCCCCGAACCGCAACCGACATCGATCATCTGCAAAGGGCGGTTGAAAAAGGGAGTAGACCTGGATAAAAGGATCTCCTCGATTATTTCCAAACATAGTTGCGTCGAAGGATGCGTGCCCGTACCAAATGCCATGCCTGGATCCATGCGGATGGCTATTCGTTCCGGTTGAGGGTTCTCTAACCAGGCCGGAACGATGATGAGTTGTTTGCCAATTGGAATTGGATGGTAATGTGTTTTCCAGGCTTCTGACCAATCCGTCTCCTGAATAATTTGATATTGAGGTTCAGGAATCGTTTGAATGCGTCCAAGGTACCAAAAAGCCTGTTCCAGTTCTTGCTTTTTTTGTTCTAGTTCCTCATTCACCGGCAGGTAGGCACAGACTTTCATTTGCCCACTGGGGATCCCTTGCCCATCGGCGGTAAATCCTTTTACTTCTGCTTCAATGGCAACACCGTTCGGGGCAAAACGGCTTAATACCTCTGAAACCGCTTCAGCTAATTCTCCATTCACCCAAAAAGCAACTTCTAACCAGGAGTCATTGTCCATGCCTGTTATCCCCCCATGGCTTCTTTCAACCAATCCATAAAACTGCGCTCCTGAGGATGCGCGTCAGTACCCAGGCTTTTTGCCAGCTGCTCGAATAAATGGCGTTGTTCCGCAGTGAGATGCGTGGGAATGGATACATTCACCATGACTAATTGGTCACCGCGCCCGTTGCCACGCAAATGAGGAACACCCTTGCCTTTCATCCGTAAGACTTTACCTGGTTGTGTTCCCGGGGGAATGCGCAACTTCGCTGGTCCATCTACCGTGGGGACTTCAACATCGGCGCCCAAAACTGCTTGGGCAATATTGATATCCAGATCGAGCAGAATATCATTATCACGTCGCCGGAAATATTTATGCGGCTGTACATTGATGGCAATGTAGAGGTTTCCATTTGGACCACCATTGATGCCTGGTTGCCCTTCTCCAGCCAGACGGATTTGCGTGCCCGTATCAACGCCGCCAGGAATGCTCACCACTTTCTGGCGTGTTTTCCGTTCCAACCCACGCCCATGACAGACATGGCATGGAGTGGATATCGTCTCACCACTTCCTCCACAGGTTGGACATGTGGTAACTTGCACCATAGAGCCTAACAATGTTTGCCGCACCTGGCGGATCTCGCCGCTGCCGTTACAGGTTGGGCAGCGTGTCGGTGTCGTGCCAGGTTCCGCACCACTGCCATTACATACCTTACACACTTCATCGCGGGTTATGGTGATCTCTTTATCTACCCCGAACACCGCTTCCTCAAAGGTAAGATCGACCTGAATTTGTAAATCGGCGCCCCGCCGCGGGCTGTTGCGACTGCGGCGTGAGGAAGAACGGGTAAAAGACCCAAAACCAAATAAATCTCCAAATAAGTCGGCGAAATCAGAGAAATCCACCGTGGTGAAATCCGGCATCCCACCCATTCCCTTCAGGCCTTCATAACCATAGCGATCATAGGTTGCCCGCCGTTCGGGATCAGAGAGGACTGCATAAGCCTCGTTGATTTCCTTGAAACGTTCCTCTGCATCCGGGTCTTTATTCACATCCGGATGATATTGGCGCGCCAAACGGCGGAAGGCTGATTTCAAGTCTTCCGCCGAGGCGTTTCGAGGGACACCTAAAACTTCATAATAATCGCGTTTTGCCATTCTGCATTAAATTATGACCCAACATTACGAAATTCACCATCCACCACATCTTCACCACCACCGCCAGGGGGATTCTCACCAGCGGCACCACCCTGTGTGCCCTGCGCTTGACCCGCTTCTGGACCACTTGATTGATAGGCAGAGGCGCCGATTTGTTGAATCACCTGGAAAAGTTTATCCGTTTGACCCTTTATCTCTTCGATGTTATCACTGCTCATCGCGCTGCGGACTTTGGCTACTTGTTCTTCAACTTGTTTTTTAACTTCAGCCGGGACTTTTTCACCTAAATCCCGTAAGGCTTTCTCGGCAGTGTATATCGCGTTGTCGGCGGTATTGCGCGCCTCGATGAGCTCTTTCCGCCGGCGATCCTCTTCTGCATGGGCTTCGGCCTCTTTCCGCATTCGTTCAACTTCTGTCTCACTCAAACCCGAAGAGGCAGTGATGGTAATATTTTGACTACGGCCGGTAGCTTTGTCCATCGCCGTCACCTTGAGGATACCATTGGCGTCAATATCAAAAGTGACCTCAATCTGCGGAACTCCCCGCGGCGCTGGCGGGATACCATCCAAAATAAATTTTCCAAGCGATTTGTTATCCGCTGCCATCGGGCGTTCACCTTGTAAGACATGGATCTCAACCTGACTCTGGTTATCACTGGCAGTGGAGAAGATTTGTTGTTTGCGCGTCGGTATTGTGGTATTGCGTTCGATCATCGGTGTAGCAACCCCACCAAGTGTTTCAATCGAAAGAGTGAGTGGTGTAACATCCAGCAGGAGGATATCCTTAACCTCACCGCCGAGCACACCGGCTTGAATTGCCGCACCAACCGCAACCACTTCATCGGGGTTCACTCCTTTATGAGGCTCCTTCCCGAATAATTTGCGCACCGCTTCTTGCACTGCGGGCATACGCGTCATGCCACCAACCAAGACCACCTCATTGATGTCACTCGGCTGTAAGCCTGCATCTTTCAATGCCTGGCGTACCGGACCAAGAGTACGTTCAATTAAATCTTGGGTTAATTGTTCCAGTTTGGCGCGGGTGAAAGTCATCACCAGATGTTTTGGTCCACTGGCATCTGCAGTGATATAAGGCAAATTGATTTCGGTTTGCATCATGGAAGACAATTCAATTTTGGCTTTTTCTGCAGCCTCTTTGAGGCGTTGTAAAGCCTGGCGGTCTTTCCGCAAATCGATGCCATTATCGCGCTGGAATTCATCGGCAATATAATCAATGATACGCTGATCAAAATCATCTCCACCGAGGAAAGTATCTCCACTGGTTGAACGAACCTGAAAAACACCTTCCCCAACATCGAGGATGGAAATGTCAAACGTTCCGCCGCCCAAGTCATAGACTGCAATAACCTCATCTTTTTTCTTATCTAAGCCATAAGCCAGAGAAGAAGCAGTAGGCTCATTGATGATGCGCAAAACCTCTAAACCGGCAATCCTGCCGGCATCTTTGGTTGCATTACGCTGGGCATCATTGAAATATGCTGGCACAGTGATCACCGCTTGTGTTACTGGTTCCCCCAAATAGGCTTCTGCATCGGCTTTTAATTTGGCGAGGATCATTGCGGAGATCTCCGGTGGAGAATATTCCTTTCCATCTAAGACGACACGCACATCTCCATTCGGAGCAGCGGTGACTTTATAAGGGACGCGCGTTAGCGCTTTCTTCACCTCCGGGTCGTCATAACGGCGCCCCATAAAGCGCTTGATGGAAAAAATGGTATTTTCCGGGTTTACGACAGCCTGGTTACGCGCCACCCTGCCCACTAATCTTTCATGGTTTTTGTTGACCGCAACCACAGATGGAACCAATCGTTCCCCTTCAGCAGAAGAGATAACTGTCGGCTCCCCTCCTTCCATTACAGCTACCACCGAGTTGGTAGTACCTAAGTCAATGCCTATGATTTTTCCCATAAATTTTCCTCCAATTGATTCGGAATATAAGCAGTCATGGGTGGTTAACGAGCCACGCGCACTAAAGCTGGACGTAAGACCCGATCGCCCAACAGATAACCTTGTTTGACTACTTCGATAATTTCACCTTCAGAATAACCTTCAACCTCTTCATGTGAGATTGCTTCATGTAAATTAGGATCGAAAGTTTGTCCACTGACGTCCATCACTTTGACGCCTTCTGCTTCCATAATTGCAAGCAGTTTACGATAAATGAGTTCAATACCATTTGCCCACTCTGCACCTTCTTTATCCTGGGGGCGGTTTTTTAGAGCTCTTTCGAGGTCATCGGCAACCTCAAGAAATTTCTTGATAATGTTTCCAGCTGCAGCTTGATAGGCTTGCGCTTGTTCCCGTTCAATCCTTTTCTTATAATTCGCAAACTCAGCCCGGCTACGTTGCCAGCCGTCTAAATACTCGTTGGCTTTCTTTTCCAACTCTTCGATTTTATTATTCAAATTCTCCTCCACATTAACTTCTGCGGCAGTTGTTTCTATTTCCTGCTCTGGTGGTAAATTTTCAATCTCGTTTAAATTCTGATCATTCATCGCTTTGCTCCTACACAGGGATAAGTTTAATTTGAGTTATTCCGAGTGTAGCTCAACAACTAAGTCACTCAGTAATCCGGCTACAAATTGAACCGTTGATATCGTCCGTCCATACGCCATACGGATGGGTCCAAGCACGCCCAATGCGCCGGTTGCCAAACCCGGCGCGCCATACCGCGCCAGCACCATCGAACAATCGCGCAATTCCTCCCACGTACCCTCGCCGCCAATCAATACCTGTACACCGCCAACATTGGTCGTTTCAATAGTCCGGCTCAGCAAATCCTCCAGTAACGGCCGCTCTTCTAAAACGCGCAACGCCTTGCGGGCTGACTCACTTTCGGAAAATTCCGGCTCAGCAAGGACATGGGTTAATCCATCACGATATACTTCCCCACCGAGGATGTTGCTTGAATGGCGCAATTCTTCGATAATCAATTTGGTGATGTCCTGTTCAAGGGCATCAAGTTGGGTACTGATCGCGCTGACCCCCTCCGGGCTTAAGCCCGCCAGCAATTGATTGAGGTGGGCAGCAGCCGCACTTAATTGCTCCTGAGGCACTGGTTCTGCCAAAGTGAGCATTTGTTGCCGTACATCCCCACCCGACATGACCAAAACCATCAATACCTGACGACCGCGCGTATTAATTAACTCGAGATGCTTAAAACGGGCTTGCTCGACATGGGGCGAAGTGACCAAAGAAGCTGCCCGCGATTGATGAGCCAGCACCGATGCTGCCAAGCGCATCCAGCGGTCGGGATCAGGTCCAACTTGATAGAATTGGTGGGTGATCATTCGCTTTGCGTCGCTGGGGAGTTCAATATGCCCCATCAACTGGCGCACAAAATAGCGATACCCTTCCTCGGTTGGAACCCTTCCAGCCGAAGTGTGCGGTTGTCTTAAATACCCCAATTCGGTCAGCACTGCCATCTCATTGCGAATGGTTGCCGGTGAAGCATCCAAACGATAGCGTTTTTGCAGGCTCTCCGAGCCGACCGGTTGCGCGGTTTCTATATAATCGCGAATAATCAACGCGAGGATTAATTTTTGTCTTTCCGTTAATTCAGCCATCATCGTTTATTCAAATTTAGCACTCTCGCTATGAGAGTGCTAAAATAGCAACTAAAATCATACCATGTTGAAGTTTGCAAGTCAAGAATCAAGCGCAAGAATGAACAAATTTCTTACGCGAAATTAACAGTGGACCAGTTATAAATATTTACTCCTCGCTAGCTTTAGCCTTCTTGGATTTCGTGAGCGTGTGTTGCTTTTGCAGCCACTCAATGCAGTTCTGAAAATCCTCTGGGTAGGGCGCGGTGAAGTGCATTAGCGTGTTATAAAGCGGATGAGTGAATTCCAAAGCAAACGCATGTAAAGCTAATCTTTGGATAGGGAGCATCTCTGAGGCTGATTTGGCTTTATTGTATAACTGATCTTGTAAGATCGGAAAGCCAATCGAAGCGAGATGAGCGCGGATTTGATGCGTTCGTCCCGTTTTCGGTTGTATCTCGAGGAGAGCATGGGCAGAAAATGTCTCCAATACCCGGCATTGGGTAACCGAAGCCTTTCCCTCGTGAAGGTCAACCACAGTGCGATGATGACGGTCTCCATTTACCCGCAGTGGAGTTTGGATTATTTTCGAGTGCCAGGCCGGGCAGCCATCGACAATGGCATGATAGGTCTTTTTGACAAGGTGCTGATCGAATTGAGAATTTAATGCGCGATGCGCCTCAGCAGTTCGAGCAAGCACAAGGATGCCGCTGGTCTCTTTATCCAGGCGATGCACAATCCAAAGTTGCCCATATTGGTCAGCTAAAACAGACGCAACATGCTCGATAGCTGGGTCATAACCATCTGGCAAAGTCCGTAAACCGGCCGGTTTATTAATTACCAGGATAGCAGCATCACTATAAATTGTAAGCGGGTGTGACTCAAGCTCCATGTTGCATTTCCAAATTAAGAACTGCTTCTCCGCGCTTGACACCGATCATGAGTATGAATGCGATGACCATAAATAAAGGCGCCAGAAGCATGACATTGTTGTAATTGTTCCCGGTGAGTTGCACTAACCAGCCATTGATATTGGGACCAGCAATAGCTGCTAAAGTCGAAAAGAGATAATATAAACCGGTATAGGTGCCTAAGTGCACAGCGTCGGTCATATCTACCACCATCGGCAAGGAATTGATATTTATTAACGACCAGGCAAAGCCTGCCAACATTAAAAGCAAACCCAATACCGGGATTGTACCCAGCACCGGAGCCTTCCCTAAAACGGTAATTAATACTGGGGCGGGCAAAAAGTACATCATCCACATGGCTAAAGTCATCAAAGCAATACCGCTCATAATCGTAATTCTTCGCCCGATTTTGCTGCCAATATAACCGCTCGGAATTGCAAATAGGACAAATATCAACGATAATTGCCCCAATAATCTTGCCCCATCCGCTTCTTCCAAGCCAAGATGCTTATTGGCGTATAAAGTGAAAAATGCCTCAATGGCACTGTAAGCAACAAACCAGGAAAAGATTGCCAGCAAGATCCGTAAAGCAGAGCGATCGGGATCGCGTAAAACATCCCGCAAACTGGATATCAGACTGATTTCTTCTTTTGTTTGTTCCTCGTATACTTTTGGCTCTTTGATAAATATGAATACCAAGATGGCAGCTAGAATCACCAAAATGGATCCTAACCAAAAAGGAAAAGCCGGGTTTATCTTATATAGCGCTGAACCGCCGAGGAAAGCAATGATCGCTCCTAACCCGCCCATGAAATTGATGATCCCATTCGCTTGAGAACGATAAGAGGAAGGGGTGATATCCGGCATTAAAGCGATGATCGGCGTGCGCCAAAACGCCATTGAGAGCAGCAAGGTGCTGGTACACGCAACAAATAAAGGTAATACGCTGGCAAGTGGAATTAAACCAAATGCCAATGCCCCAATCGGAGCACCAATCAAGATGAAAGGTATGCGCCGTCCTATTGGGGTTCTAAGGCGATCAGACCAAGCACCCACAGGGGGCTGAATCAGCAAGGCAGCAATGTTATCTAACGTCATAAAGAAACCGATGAAAGCTGGCGCAAGGTGAAACTTATTTGCCAGGAAGAGCGGTACGAATGCGTTGTACAAGCCCCAGATTACACTCACACCAAAAAAGCCAAAACCCAATAAAAATGTTTTACCATAATTAAATTTCATTAATCATCTCCTTGTTCTTGTTCTGTTGGACGAATGGATTTTTGCATGTTCTCGAGCAAAACCCGTTCTTGATCCGTCAGGTTAGCCTTTGCCAAAAGGTCCGGGCGCCGTTGCCAGGTGCGCAAAATAGACTGTTCCCTTCTCCAACGTGCAATGCGGCCATGATCGCCGGAGAGTAATACATCGGGCACCTTCCAGCCGCGAAATTCAGCCGGGCGGGTGTAGTGAGGGTACTCCAGCAAATACTCCGCATGCGAGTCATCGAATGCGCCATCAGGATCCCCAAGAACCCCCGGAATAGGACGACTGATGGCATCGATAAGCACCAGTGCTGCCAATTCACCCCCGGTGAGCACGTAGTCGCCAATGGATATTTCATCCGTGATGAGATGCTCACGTACCCGCTCGTCTACCCCTTCATAACGGCCACAGATCAGCGCCAGATGAGAAAGACGAGAAAATGCTATCGCAAGCTGTTGGTTGAACAAACGTCCTTGGGGAGTCAAAAGAATCACCGGGCATTGCGGGGGAACACCGAGCACACTTTCAACTGCCGCAAATATCGGTTCCGCTTTCATCACCATACCACCCCCGCCCCCGTAGGGTTCATCATCGGTTGTTTGATGTTTATCGGTGGTGTAATCCCGGATATTATGCAGATAAACTTCGATGAGTCCGCGTTGGCGCGCCCGCTGCAGGATACTTGTGTTGAGATAAGGTTCAAAGACTTCTGGTAAAAGGGTAAAAACATCAAATCGCATAACTATATTGTAGCCGCGCTCTGATATTATGAATAGAAAAAGATGGCTCGTATTTTGCTGATTTTTGCTATTTCAGCCAAACATTTTTATCCGAAAAATCTTGAAACAGTTGAAACACTCTCTCCGTTTTTGCTAAATAAAATTAACCCGCCCAACCCTTCCAACCCAGCTTGAACGGTTTTTGTATAACATGAACAATTAATCCATGCTCAATTTGGATATCTTCCCGGTTGACGGTAATGTTAATCACAGGTATAAACCTACTCTAATGAAGACATTAATCAGCAAATCCAACTTTAAGCGCCTGCCCACATCCGCACCTCGGTTTTCGGATGTTGGGCTCGTGCGAATTACTTTAATCACCTTTCGATAAGCGCAGTTCAACCAGATCGTTTCCCTAAGATGCTCCCTCCGAAACCGAGGGAGCTTTTTTGTATTTATTAATTATCAATTTGAGGAGTGAATATGATTGAAATTTTAGACTCAACCCTTCGTGAAGGGGAACAAACACCGTATGTAAATTTTTTACTGGAGGAGAAAATCGAAATTGCACGATTATTAGATCAAGTGGGGATCGAAATGATCGAAGCCGGCGATCCAAGCGTTTCACCAAATGTCGCCATCGCGATTGAACGGATTGCCGCGGCTGGATTAAATGCCGAAATCGTTGCTCATTCGCTGGCACGTCGTGAGAATATCCAGCTAGTTAAAGATTGTGGAGCAGATCGAGTAGCGATTTTCTATGCCACTTCCCAGATTCATTTGGACACGAAGTTAAAGAAGACACCTCAACAGGTCATCGATTTGATAGCCGAAATGGTTTCCTTCGCCCGCAGCCTGGGGTTGAAAGTACGATACACTCCGGAAGATGCTTCGCGAACAGACTTTAATTTTTTAGTAGCAGTCTGCAATGCAGCCATTGAAGCGGGAGCCGATCGAATTAGCTTTGCCGATACGGTAGGTGTTATGCAGCCACATTGGGTTTATGAACGGGTCCAAGCGCTGAAGCAACACTTGCTCCCGTGTAAGATTGACTTGCATTGCCATAATGATCATGGCTTGGCGTTGGCAAATGCCATGGCAGGTATTCGTGCTGGAGCACATTGTATCCACACCACCGTAAATGGCATGGGGGAACGCTGCGGGATTCCGGATTTAGCCGAAGTGATCCTGGCATACGCCAATTTAGAAGGTCTTAAAAAATACCGTTTGGAAGCGTTAGTCGATTTAGCGGAATATCTCGAAAAGGTGACCGGCTTTTTCACCGCCCCCAATAAGCCGATTATTGGACAAAATGCCTTTACCCATAAAAGTGGCGTCCACACGAATGGCGTCCTCAAAGATCCTCGCACCTATGAGCCTTTCGAACCATCTTGGATTGGACGTGAACGAAAAATTGTGATCGATAAATATACCGGCAAAAGGGCAGTGGAATCTCGCCTGGCTGAATATGGCATTTCCGTAGCAGCGAACGAGTTAGAGCAGATTGTAATCGAGATCAAACACCTTGGCGATCAACGCAAACAGATTTTTGATGCTGACATTTTAGAAATTGCCGAAAAAGTTACTGGGCGCGTTATCGATGTTATTCCCCATGAAATCGATGCCCTCGTAATGCTGGAAGTGGAATCTCATATTTATACTACCCTTGTCGTGCGACGCATGCGTAGTTTTCGCAATGTCATCAACATCTTTGAAATCACCGGCGAATTTGACATCGGCGCTTTGATCTCGGTGGAAAACGTGATGGCATTGAACAACCTCATCGAAGAGATTCGCAGAATTCCGGGAGTTAAACGAAGCGAGACACGCCTGATCCTGAAAAAATATCCTGGCAATGGGAATGGAAAAACAGAGGATCACCCCACAAGTATGGAGGTGAAAAAGAAAGAGCAAGTTGAAGAAAGCATATTACTGTTTAATCAAGTTCAGCAAAATGAATAAAATAAGTGAGTTAATTTGGGATAAATTGACTATTTTGTTTGGGAAGGGATGAATTAAAATAATTCCCATGATGAAGAAGTGCCTATTCCATGCTCACCATCATCCTTACCCGAAAACCGGGTGGTCTGGGCGCGCATGGAGTTAATGCACTAGGGATATTTATCCTCCGTTCCCATACCCCCGGTTTCCGAGCCGGGGGTTTCTTTTTATAAGGAAAAAGATGAAAGAAACACTTAATCCAATTCGTTTAAGCTTACCATCCAAAGGACGCCTGGAAGAGGCAACCCTTCAATTTCTCGCTGAAGCCGGGCTTAACGTGCATAAACCAAACCCACGCCAGTACCAGGCCTCCATACCCGGATTACCCTCGTTACAAGTGCTATTTCAACGGCCCGGGGACATTGTGGTCAGCGTGCGCCAAGGCAGCGTTGAGTTTGGCATAACAGGCTTGGATGTGATTGGGGAAAAACGGGGCGAAAATGGGGATGTGTTGATATTACATGACTCCCTTGGTTATGGTCAATGTGCCCTCACGTTAGCCGTTCCCGAATCATGGTATGAGGTCGATGACCTAAATGGATTACAAAAGCAAGCGCAAACACTCCAACGTCCTTTAAGAGTGGCGACCAAATTTCCTAACCTCACCCAGCATTTTCTCCAAATCCATAACGTGCCGCACACACTAATTGCCGCAGAAGGGACTTTAGAAACTGCGCCGACTATCGGATATGCTGACCTTATCGCCGATTTGGTTTCTTCGGGACAAACATTAAAAGATAACCGCCTGAAGCCCCTCCCAGATGGGGTGATCCTCGCCTCTCAAGCTGCATTAATTGCCAACCGAAGAGCCTTGACAGAACGCAGCGATGTGCTGGAAATGGGGCGTTTATTGTTAGAGTATATCGAAGCGCATCTACGGGCAAAAGAAAATTTACTGGTAATCGCAAATATGCGGGGAAACAGCCCCCGCGAAATAACCCAAAAAATGTTTCAACAAAAAACCATCGCTGGTTTGCAGGGTCCAACCATTAGCCCAGTGTATGTATATGAACCAGGACAAAGCTGGTTTTCTGTGACAATCGTTGTACGGCGCGATCAGCTGACCAAAGCGATTAGCGAGTTGAGAGCAATCGGTGGCAGCGGCATCATCGTCACACCCGTTACCTATATTTTTGAAGAGGAACCACCGCGCTACCTTGCGATGCTTGCCTCCATAAACAAAGAATCCTCCATACCATAACCGGAACAGGAATGAAAATGCGAGTTCGAAAACATTTAGAACAACTTCCTCCATATACCCCCATTGAACCATTTGAAGTGCTCTCGGCGCGGTTGGGTCGTTCAGTAGATCAGATCATTAAATTGGATGCCAACGAAAATCCGTTTGGACCGCTTCCCGTAGTCTCTGAAACACTGGCAAAGTTACCCTTTGCTCATATTTATCCCGATCCAGAGAGCCGGGCATTGCGTCACGCATTAGCACAATTCTGTCAGGTACCAATGGATAATATAATGGCTGGAGCCGGCGCCGATGAATTAATCGATCTACTCTTGCGGGTCTTCATCGACGAGGGTGACAGTGTATTGATTTGCCCTCCCACGTTCGGAATGTATGCGTTTGACTCGCGCCTCAATAACGCCCAAGTTCTAGAAGTCCCTAGAACGGCGGATTTTTCTCTCGATCTCGAGGGAATAGAGCGAACAGTGAAAGAAAAGCAACCCAAAATCCTTTTCCTGGCAACCCCAAACAATCCCGATGGCTCTCTCCCTGATGCAGTGGTGATTGATCGCATCCTTGACTTGCCAGTGTTGGTGGTATTAGACGAAGCATATATTGAATTTGCGGATCAACCTGACGCACTCGGGAACAATATCAGCCGTATTCGGCAAGTGCCTCAGCGAGATAATCTCGTCGTATTGCGGACATTTAGCAAGCTAGCTGCATTAGCTGGATTGCGGATCGGGTATGGTGCGTTTCCAAGCTGGCTAATGCCGACACTTTGGAAAGCCAAGCAACCCTATAATGTGAACGTCGCCGCCAGCGCAGCTGCGCTTGCCTGCTTGAAGCACCAAGACGAGTTGAAAGTGATGGTGGAGCGTATTTGCACAGAGCGTGAGCGGCTTTATACCGAATTACAGCGTATTTCCTTTTTATCGGTATACCCTTCACGAGCTAATTATTTGCTTGCACGGGTAAACACAATCAATGCGGCGCGCTTGAAAGAGCGCCTGGCTTATCAATTCGGGATACTCGTGCGTTATTTCAACAGTAAAGGTTTGCAAGATCATATCCGAATTAGCATTGGAAAACCCAGCGATAGTGAGGCATTGCTCAGCGCATTACAATCCATCGTCGAGGGAGAGATAAAATGAGACAAGCAAAAATTTCCCGCAAAACAAATGAAACCGATATTACGATAGAGTTAAACCTGGATGGATCAGGCACTCCCAATATTTCAACCGGGATTGGTTTCTTTGATCACATGTTGAGAAATTTTACCTTGCACGGTTTATTCGATATTACCTTAAACGCAAAAGGGGATTTAGAAGTAGATTTCCATCATACGATTGAGGATGTTGGACTGTTACTTGGAAGTGCGTTCAATCAGGCATTGGGTGAGAGAAAGGGGATTACGCGCATAGCAGATTGTTTTGTTCCCATGGATGAAGCATTGGCACAGGTTGTCATCGATCTATCGGGAAGGCCTTACGCGGTGCTTAATATCGGCTGGAACACTCCCTATCTCGCAAATATTCCAACCAGTTTGTTTCATCATTTCTTCGAGTCCTTTGCCATTGGCGCGCATTGTAATTTACATGCACGGGTGTTGTATGGCCGCGACGACCATCATCAGGCCGAAGCGTTATTTAAAGCACTCGGGCGCGCCTTAGCTCTAGCCACCCGGATTGATCCCCGCCGTAGTGAACAGGTTCCCTCCACCAAAGGGGTATTAATTTGAACAATCATGTCGTGCTTGTGGATGCCGGAACAGGGAATTTGCACTCGGTGCAAAGAGCCCTTGAATGGTGCGGTGCAAACGTCCACCGTACGGTTTCTGTGGAAGAGGTTGCTCATGCCCGAAAAATTGTATTGCCCGGTGTGGGAGCGTTTGGAGATTTTATGCAGGGGTTGAGAAAAAATGGGTTGGATGAAGGAATTTATCGAGCTTTGAGTAATGGTGCCCTTTTATTAGGAATTTGTGTCGGAATGCAGGCATTATTTGACTATGGCGAAGAAATGGGAGTACATCAGGGTTTGGGTTTATTACCCGGGAAGGTTATCCGTCTTCCTTCACAAAAGGATTTGAAGATACCCCATACCGGTTGGAATAACCTCATATTGCAAATGGATTCGCCTCTATTCCGCAATATCACCCCTCCCATCTATGTTTATTTCAATCATTCTTATTACTGCCACGCAGAGGAGAAACAAGAGATTATTGCTTCCTGCTCCTACGGGATAGAATTCGCCGCAGCAGTCCAACGAGATCGGATTTTTGGAGTCCAGTTCCACCCAGAAAAAAGTCAAAAAACAGGGCTGCAGCTCTTGCGAAATTTTTTGGAGATGGCAGATGAGTAAATTTACAGTATATCCAGCGGTTGATTTGTCCCATGGCAAAGTCGTGCGTTTGCGCCAGGGGAAAGCAGATCAGGAAACCATTTATGACGATCAGCCTTTAAATACGGTGGCAAGCTGGATCGCTGCCGGGGTGAAATGGCTGCATATTGTCAATTTAGATGGCGCTTTTGGAAAAGTTGACTCGCAAAATCGGACTGCCTTGAGAGAAATCCTTCAATTTACCTCTATGAAAAACGTCTCTGTGCAGTTTGGTGGTGGACTTCGTACCATTGCAGATGTGAATGATGCCATCAATATGGGTATACAGAGGGTTATGCTCTCCACCCTCGCTATCACGCAACCCCAAGAATTGGAAAAAGCACTCGCAACATTTTCACCCCAGCGCATCATCGTAGCGCTTGATTATAAGGAGGATATGGTATATTCCCACGGCTGGCAGCAAGAAAGTCCATACCAGGTTATAGAATTCGCCAAACAATTAGAAAAAGTGGGTGTGCAAACCCTCTTATTAACCGATATCACTCGAGACGGGATGCAAACAGGTGTGAACATCGCATTACTGCATAAAATTAAAGATCATTTAAATTTAGATGTAATACTGGCAGGCGGTGTGTCGCACCTGGAAGATGTGATAAAAGCCAAAGAAAATGGCGCTGCTGGGGTAGTGATTGGAAAAGCCTTGTACGAGGGCAATATCTCCATCGAGCAAGCATTATTACTAGAGGAATAAGATGTTAACAAAAAGGATCATCCCATGCCTGGATATCCGAGACGGACGGGTGGTTAAAGGCATTCGATTTGTAAACTTGAAGGACGCCGGCGATCCCCTTGAGCAAGCTCGTCTCTATGACGAACAAGGGGCGGATGAACTCGTTTTTCTGGATATTTCCGCCACCCCAGAAGGACGGCAAACAACGCTGGAATTGGTTAGTAAGGTTGCCAGCCATGTTTTCATGCCCCTCACAGTGGGAGGAGGAGTACGCACCGTAGAGGACATTCACCGCTTGTTACTTGCGGGCGCTGATAAAGTGAGCATTAACTCCGCAGCGGTGCGCAATCCTTCTCTGCTCAGCGAGGGGGCAATGCGTTTTGGATCACAATGTATTGTCATTGCGATTGACGCGCGGCGCAGAAAAGAGGGCAATGGCTGGCAGGTGGTGATTTCTAGCGGGCAACTACCAACCGAACTGGATGCAGTAGAATGGGCAATTCGAGCGGTCGAAGCGGGGGCAGGCGAAATATTACTTACCAGCATGGATGCGGATGGGACAAAAGATGGCTATGATATTGAATTGACGCGCACGATTGCCCAAGTCGTCAATGTACCATTGATCGCCTCTGGCGGAGCAGGCAAGCAGGAGCATTTTGTAACGGTCTTAAGAGATGCGAATGCCGATGCAGCTTTAGCCGCTTCCCTGTTTCATAGTGGCATGCTCACGATTCCCCAATTGAAAACCTATCTCCAACAGCAAGGGTTGCCAATTCGACCATGGTGAATTAAGGAGAAAGATATGTTTCAACAACTGATTTCGATTGACAATCTCAAATTCGATGAAAAAGGATTAATCCCAGTAATTGTTCAGGATCACCAGAGCGGTCAGGTTTTAATGATGGCGTACATGAATAAAGAAGCCTTAATGAGAACACTTTCGAGCGGCGAAGCACACTACTGGTCGCGCAGTCGTCAGACGTTGTGGCATAAAGGAGAGACCTCCGGAAATTACCAGCATCTGATAGCGATGCAAGTAGATTGTGATTTAGATTGTTTGCTCATGCAGGTCAAAACCGATGGGCCAGCCTGTCATACCGGGCATCAATCTTGTTTCTATCGCCCGTTCCCAATGCAAATAGATAGCGAGAATAACGGAGCAAAAGATGAACATCGCTGATTTATATCAGATTGTGCAAGATCGGAAAGTGAACCCCCAAGGATCATCCTATACCTCTTCTTTATACGCTGCTGGGCTCTCCCGTATTGCCCAAAAAGTTGGGGAAGAAGCCTCCGAAACGATTGTAGCAGCCCTGGCAGAAGAAAGACAACGGTTAATTGAAGAAATAGCCGACCTGACCTACCATGTCCTTGTCCTCATGGCAGCCCGAGATATAACCCCTCAGGATATTCTAGCAGAGTTAGAACGTCGACACCGATGAAAAGAATAGCTTTGATCGATATTGATAGTGTCTTAATCGAGCCACTCGGTTACCGCAAGGCAGTGGTGGCGGTGTGGGATTATATCACCAGCCTGATGCAGATACCGCCTTTACCGCTATCTGCACAAACTATGGCAGATATGGAAGCAGTCGGGATTACAAGTGAATGGGATATGCTGCCAATTTTGATTGCAAGCCTGTGGCAAACCATCCTTGCCCAAACGGATTCCATTCCGCTTCCAGCGGATGGGGAAGTGCTCTCTGCTGCGCGTGCCTTTGCCAAAGCGCCTGCCTTACCCCGAATAACATCTATTTCAATTCCGAAGATCCAACCTGTACCCAATCAATTTCCCGCTGAAACAGCCTGGGAAGCGGGCAGTTTCCCGGCTCTTCCCCAAGCCTTGGGGGATAACCTTTTACGGAACAGCCGCGATCCGTATTTATCTGCCACCACACGCTTGTTCCAGCAATACGTTTTGGGCAGCGAAAAATTCCAGCAAACCTATCGACTTCCTGCCAATGTGCAAAGTCCTTCCTTTCTTGCCCTCTATGATAAACCCCTGATTCCCGATTCGATCAGAAACGCCTTACTCGCCACCCAACAAAATGGGATGTTGGACATCGCCATTATCACGTCGCGTCCCTCATTACCACCACACGGTATCGTAAATGACGCCGGCGGATATGCGCCAGAAGCCGAGATCGCTTTAGAATCGTTAGGTATGGCGAACTTGACACTGATCGGTTTTGGTAAATTAAAATATATCGGTGACCTTTATCAATTAAAGGCGGATCAATTGATTAAACCAGCAGCAGCGCACAGCCTGGCAGCCATCCTCGCATTATTGATGGGCGACGATAAATTAGCGCTGGATACAGCGATAAACTGGGCGGTGAAGAAGAATTTCAGCGCGTTCCGTGAAATCCTTCCACAACAGATGGAAATCCACCTCATCGAAGATACAATGGGCGGCGTGCGTTCAACACAAGCAGCTGTCCAGCTTTTACGCCAGATGGGTCGGGATGTATATCTATTTTGTTATGGTTTAACAAGTGGCAATGATGCGAAAAGATCAACATTTGAAAACGAAAACATCCCCCATTATGAAAATTGGGAAAGTTTATGGCAAGTTATCGCTGAAAGGCTAAACGCTCCGTAGCTGCCGAAAAAGAAAATTTCTCCGCAACCTTCTCTTTCATTTGGTTTTCTTCACCACCGCAAAATTTACACCTTGCCGTTGCACAGCGTAGATGACCGGGGAATCGGGAAAGATGTGCTCGTCCTTGTCATTCCGATAGGAAACAATCACGTAGTCATAACCGCTGTTCTTTTGATAGGAATTTCCCTTTTTTGATTGGAGGATCAAATCTGGACGAGCATACTCTTTGACCAAAAACGTTGCCCCCCAGATCAAAACTTTGGACTGGGGCTCGGCTGTTTGATCTAAATATTCCATTGCCTGACGAAAAGAGGTCTTCCAATATTCCGTCTCGAAGTTACCCGCTGCCCCGGAAGTTCCCCCAACGAATGAATTGTAATAGGCATATTCATACGGGTGCAGATGCAGATATCCAAGGATACCCGGTACAATCAATACCAGCGAAACCAGATATCGATAAGGCATTAATAGAATCTTCTTCTCCAGCCATTGGAGCGGGAAACCCAAAATCAAAAATAAGGGAGGGATAAGGAATAAAATTTGGCGGAAATTATCGTAAAGAGGTGGCTTTTTTATCATTATTCCTAACACAGGTAGAACAAACCAAAACAGGATCACAAAAGTCAATTCGCTATTTTGCTGATGATAGATCTTGTATGCCAACCATATCAAACCCATCACAGCTAATAGAACGACTGGTTCGGTGAATTGAATCGCAAGTAAGAGTGGGACGTAACTCCAGGGCAACCCATCAGCATGCCAGTATTGACCCATAAAAAGGAGTTTCCCTTCCCAGGGGAAATGCGATGCCATCAGAAGGCTCTTGATAAAATGATAGATGGGATTACTCCACAAGGCAGGCCAGGTTAAATAAGTGACAACACCCGCCAGCAGCAAATAAACCAGGCTTGGCAGAAGCGCTTTTTTCCCTCCCCGCCAAACAGCCAGGCAAACAATGACGATACCCGCATAAGGTGCGCCAACCCGGATAGAGGTCGCAATACCCAGGGATAGTGCAGCAAACCAAAAGCCTGGATCGGATAAAAAAGCAGGGAGTTCCATAATGAGTTCTTTCAATTCCCCTTGCAGTCGCTGGAGATGGAATCCAAATGTGCGCGACCAGCGCCATCCGATTCCGATGAGAGTAATGAGCGTTAATGTCATATACCCCATCAAGAGCCAGCGGTGGGCTTTTATAAGGTAATATGCTACAGGGATTTTGGCTTTATGCTGCGCAATCAAGTTGAACAACGCATAAGCAGCATTTGTCGGTTTCGTTTCATATAGATAGTGAACGGTGTCCCTCAACCATTGATCCACAAATGGGAAACTAACCCAAAGTAAGAGTATGAACCCCACCCAGAGCAAACTTGCTTTGATTGTCTTTCTTTTTTCCTGATGGGGTACTTGTTCCCAGCTGTAGTTTAACTTTTGGAACACTTCTTTTCCCTTCGACAGGACATTTTGACTGGTATCCTCTTTCCAGTGCGAGTCAAGGAAAGACAAACCACATTCGATGCTGGCGAGAAAGAAAGCCATAAAAGGGATATCTTTGGGGTTAATAAAGGAATGTCCCCAGAGCAGAGGTTGGGTAGAAAACAACAAAGCGATGGTAAAAGCAACCCAATTCGAAAACCACCGTTTTGCCAATCGGTAAATTAAATATACAGAGAGCTGAAACGAAAAGAAATAACATAAATGCCAGAAATCTACCGCTCGAACGAAGGGGAAAATAAAGGTGAGAAGTTTGGTTATGCCCGCCGTGATCATCGCATAGAAAGGACCGTAATATATCAAATCATAAGCATATCCAGTAAACATTTTTGGTTTGGGCGCCGTAAGGGTCTGATACGCATGAATGGAAATTTGCCCAAGTGCATGGATGCCCACTTCATCCTGACTCATGCCATAGTCACGAAAAGTGAGCAACCCAATAAGAATGTTGATGATGAGTAACCATAGAATCGGTGACTGCAATTGTTTTCGAAAAGGACGAGAAGGAAGGGATTGGGACATAGTGTGGGATAAGGATTTATTCAGAGTCTATCAAAGCAATGGATGTTTAAGTTATTTCTGAATATACCATAAATCTACCTTGCTCCTGACAAAGGTTTTTTAGGGGTGGTAAAAAAGACATCTTTATAAAAGAAAAGGTAACTACTCAGCTACTATTGCAAGATTGTTATGGGAAACAATTATCCTGACAAGTATGTGAAGCCATCTCTCGACCGGCACCTGTCATGGCGAGCAAAGCGAAGCCATCTCCCTGCCGGATTGGAGATTGCTTCGGCCGCAAAGTACGCTCTCTCGCAATGACGGCTGTGCTGAGTAATTACAAGAAAAGTAAACAAAAGGACGGGTTGAATATATGGTGAAATGAGTGTTGCAATGAAAAACGCGACCGTAATAATCGAATTTGCAAACCTTAAATTATCCTAATCTATCCTATCTTGACATGCCAAAATAGCGAATGGTATGATGAGAAATATGTATCTCCGAGGAAGTAAATGGAGTGTTCGTAATCGACCACGCCGCCGTTCCAACCCCATTCTCATTGCCGTGTTGTTAGGGCTGATTGGGGTGGGTGTTTATTTTAACCAGGTGGTCGTTCCCACCGTACCTCCGCTCTTTGTTCCTACCGTGACGCCAACGCGCAGCCCAGAATCCTATATCAATGAAGCTGAACAGCTTTATCAAGAAGGGAAATTATCGCAAGCGATCACGGCCTATAAACAAGCCATTGTGGCAGATCCGTATAATCCTTCTATCTATGTGACTTTAGCGCGCATTCAGGTCTTTGCCGGGCAATATCAAGATGCAATTACCAACTGTCAGAATGCTTTATTGAAAAACCCCAACAACCCGCTTGCCCATGCAGTATTGGGTTGGGCACAGGGATTTACCGGCGATTATCTTTCTGCAGAAGCGGAGATTAAAAAAGCCATCGAACTCGACCCCAATAATGCCTTAGCGCATGCGTTTTATGCAGAAATTTTAATAAACCAAGGGAATGTGGATAATCTCGATAAAGCGATTGAGGAATCAAGAGTAGCGATGCAACTCGATTCATCCCTTTTAGAAGTGCACCGTGCGCGCGGTCTGGTGCTCCTCAATACAGGAAAAGATAACCTTGACCAGGCGATTACGGAATTTAAATCCGCCATTGCCATCAACAGCAAAATCGCTGATTTACATCTCAATCTAGGTTATGCGTATAAACTAAAAGGCGAAAACGATTTAGCGGTAGAAGAATTGCTGGCAGCATATTCACTCAATCCAACGGATTGGACTTCCTTAGTAGAAATTTCCTTGGCGTATGCCAATGAAGGGCAATTCGGAAAAGCAGCCCAATATGCCGAGCAAGCGATGAAGGTAGATCCCAGTAATCCGAAATTACATGGAAACCTCGGAATCATGTACTACCGCAATCAAGAAATGAACAAAGCTGCCAAAGAACTCGAACTCGCAGTACGGGGTGGAAAGACGGATGACGGGACTGTGGTTCAAGGCATTCCTTTGGCATATGGAACCGCAGAACAATATTATTGGTTTTATGGCTTTGCTTTAGCAAAAACCAACCATTGTGATGAAGCAGTAAAAGTATTCGAGGCTCTATTAAACGGAGTGCCAGATGATCAACTGGCTGTGGATAATGCCAATGCAGGTTTAGAGCTTTGTTTGGAGATGGTGACCACCCAAACCCCTAATGCGCCAGGGACACCCCAACCAGCCACTACAGAAACCCCTGCTGTAGAAAGTACGCCTACACCTTGATAGACAGTATAACCAACAGACAATGATTATTCAAGAAAAAACATGGCTGGCGAATTAATCGGGAAAAAACCACATTTTCGACAAACCCGCACGGCGATCAACCCTTACCGCATCATGATCTTGATCGGATTAATCGTCGCGGCAGTGTGGCTATTGCAAAGCGTCCAACGCGGCGCAATCCGACCCGTCTTTGAGCCAACCCCTACTCCAACCCGCAGTGTAGCGTCTTACATTCAAGAGGCAGAGGCTTATTTTCAAGCGGGGAAGCTTTATGATCCCGATCCACCCCCGCCAGCTCCGCCTCACTACGACGCCATCGATACATACCAAAGGGCGTTACAAATGGATCCTAACAACGCCGATGCCTGGGCACAGCTGGCTCGTATTCAAGCCTATTCCTCAGCAGTCATCAGCAACGATAAAGACCGCACCCAGCGCTTGAACGAAGCGCGCCAATCCATTGACAAAGCATTAGAACTTGCACCCGATAACAGCAATGTGCGAGCGATTCGGGCTTTTGTGTTAGACTGGTATGCTTCTAGCCCTCTTGTTGGAGACGCAGAACGACAGGACTTATTAGCTCAAGCCCAGAGTGAGGCATTGCAGGCGTTTCAACTCAATCAAAACAATGCATTAGCCTTAGCTTTTTATGCGGAAGTATTATTGGATCAACAAAACTGGACTCAAGCAGAACAGTATGCCGCACAAGCAATCAAGCTCGATCCCCTCTCTATGGATGCCCACCGTGTGTACGGCACAGTTTTAGAGTCAACTGCCCAATACAATGGGGCGATTAAAGAATATCTCAAAGCCACTGAAATAAACCCAAACCTTACCTTCCTATATGTCTATATTGGCCGTAATTACCTGCGCTTGAAATTGTACGATCGCGCCCTGGAATTCTTTGCCCGTGCCGCGAACATCAACATGCAATTGGGTGTGCGCGATCCTTTACCCAACCTGGAAATTGCCCGAACTTACACCCAACAAGGCGAGTTTTTCATTGCAGCCCGCAACGCCGAACGGGCGCTCAGTTATGACCCCACTAATGCCAGCACTTATGGGCAATTGGGCATCATCATGCTGCGGGCGCGCAATTACGAAGGTGCATTACCAGTTTTAAAGTGTGCAGTCAAAGGTTGCACTGCCGAAGAAAACGAAATGGCACAAAATTTGGTTGCAGAAGGATTGCTGGAAAGCAGTGTGGCAGTCGAAGGCTTACCGTTGACCAATATCACCGTCGCTTATGATTATGTCGAATATGGGACAGTATTGGCGTTTTTAAGCAGACCAAATCAAAATTATTGCCCAGAAGCACGCCAGGTGTTGAATCAAGTCAAAGCAAACTATTCTTCTGATCCTATCATTATGGGGATCATTGCTGATAGCGAAGGGATTTGTAACCGTCTTGAAAGCGGTCAAATCTTTTCCACCACCAGTACACCGATGGTGAGCCCAATGCCAACGAATACGCCAGAGATAACCCCCACTCCAACACCATAAACGCTTCTCAGCGAAATGCTAAATTCATTCCCACCAAACAGCAAAATTAATTTCTATCCTTCTTGATAATAAAAGCAGGATATAATGTCTATATATCCATCAATATGATGGATTCAATTCAATCGTTAAAATTACGAGAGGAGGAATATATGGCAAAGCTTGAAGAAGTAGAAGGCATTGGTCCTAAATACGCAGAGAAACTACGTGCGATAGGAATCGAAAATACCGACCAATTTCTTAGCGCAGCTGCTACGCCCAAGGGGCGGAAAGAATTAGCGGAGAAATCTTCTATTAGTGAAAAACTTATCCTTGAATGGGCAAATCATCTCGATTTGTTTCGTATCAAGGGCGTTGCATCAGAATATGCTGATTTACTTGAGGAAGCTGGTGTGGATACAGTTGTTGAGCTAGCTCAACGTAACCCAGAGAATCTATACCAGAAACTCGTTGAAGTGAATGAAGCAAAGAAGCTAGTACGCAAGCTCCCCGTCCAATCCCAGGTCGCAGATTGGATTGAGCAAGCGAAAAAGCTGCCGCGTATTCTCACTTATTAGCAATTGCCGGGCGAGATTC
>DAOTVW010000307.1:0-6082 GCA_034436035.1 Anaerolineales bacterium | reverse complement strand
TGTCCAGACAAGCGGTTCAATCAACATAGGCTTGATTGAAACCTGACAGGTCTCCTAAAGAGTCTTACATACCGAACCTCTTGTCTATTTGAGCGACTCAATAATCATTGGCTCTAGGAAGACCTGTCAGGTTTGAACTCGGTCGTGTCTTGAGGGTCTTGCATACCAGGTTTTATCCCATAGCTGCGTGCCTGAAAAGTGAATCAATTTTAACCCCGTTTGGGAGATAGTTACGCCATCCAGTCAGCGGTCATGGAGAGATTCGGCGATAATGCCGAATGGCGGCATTTGAAGAGGGATTGACTTCGTTCAATATTATGTCATAGGTTTTGTGTGGGATAGCAAACCGTCCACGAACATTAAACGAATGCACAAATAGCGCCGTCATTCGTTTATTTGTTTCCCATTCGTGGACGGATTTATCAGCCAATTGCAAGCGCAACTTGAGGTGGTAGGAAGTTATATATATAGCGTATTCTCTGCTTACATCAAAAACTCCGCACATCCATATCCCTCAATGAAAACAATCTGTTTCACTTTGTAAATCTTGTCTATATTATTTCATGAGTATTAGGCCATGTTCCCTTTAAGAAATTGCAGGGTTCGCTTACTTTCCAAAACCAAAAATGAGGAAACTTGTAATGAGCGATGGTGAAGTCAATATCAATGGTAAATACTCGAAATTTTTTAATAAAGTCGGATCTGCTAAAACGGTAACGGTAGTCTGATAAATTGGGGAAATATTGCCAGAGCGGTCTATCGCACGTATTTTCACTGTGTGAATGCCGAATCCCAATGAAGGTGTTGTATAAGTAAAGCTCTCTTGAACTTCATCATAAGCGCCATCCTCGGCATTGACTGAGATCCACTCTGTGCTGTTATCTAATTGAACTTGGATGTCGCGGATATAGTTGATAGTGACACTGGTTTTGCTAGGATTTGAAGTCGGATAGGGTGTTTCAGAAGCCTCACCATGAAATTGAAGCATGGTTTCCTGCGTAGAAGCTGGCGGAGATTGATTGACCACCAAAGATACAGCCGTATCCATAGGATCCAAAATTTGATCTCCATCACTGTCCCTTATCCCAACTTGTTCTCGAGTAGGCTTGTCTAGTCCAGCTGATATGCCTCCACTGCGCATTAGACAACTTACCTGTACACAGGAAGTACAATTTTGACAGTTCGAATTTGGGGTTGAATCATTTCCATCACAAATGCCATTATGGTTTTTATCACAACCAGCTTCGCAATTGGAATTCGGGATATAAAGATAACTGTAATTATACCCAGAGCCATCGTAAGCCAATCCGCCCCAGCAGCAGGCATAACCGGGCTGACAATATTCATCTGCCGCTCCAAAATCATGAGCAAATTCGTGTGCTACCACACTATCCAGATTATTGATACCCCAACCATCATTATCATAGGTCATCACGATCAAACCTGGGTTGACATAGGTGTATGCAAAATATCCATCCGGAAATGTTCCATCAGCATCTTTATAACTATCCACTACAAAAATCACCACTGCCCAGTCAGTATGGTATTGGGTACGCAGGGCGTTGAGATAATCAAACGCATTATATTGCATGGATGTCTTTGTATATCCTATTTTATTAAAAACGTCATTGATCCATAATGCATCTTGACTCGAAGAATGGATAATTGGTTCGTATTTTGTCGGTACTTGTGGTTGGATGTCATAATAAAAGCTTAGATGACCATTCGGATTCTGATTCTTCCACCAATCCATCGCAGATTGAACCTTCGTAATGACGGTATTCATACGAGTATTATCCCAATTTTCCAAATTGGGATCGGATAAGCCATTTGATTCCGGAAAGATGATCCCCACTGCAATCTTACCAGCCATGAATTCACTCGTTTGATAATAACCGGGTGTTATTGATTGGGCTGCTAGTAAACGTGGAGCAGAGTCAGCCTGAGGGAGGATACGCACATCACCGGTTAACGGTGAACCAGCTGCCATAGAAGCGGGGCTAGCAGGGATAGCGGACTGGTTCGAAATAGTTTGCTGCCAAACAGATGCTACCCAGTCTGGTAATACTGACTGGAGTTCTATGTTTTGCGTGGATGTCTTTGAATAACTTTCTTTCAATAACCCATCCTGGATGAGGGTGGATAGAACAACTGGCGGAAAATCACCCATCAGATAACGCGGGGGGAAAATATGGACAGCACAACCTCCCAGATCTTCGATATGACGGATTGTTTTTGTTAATGTCTCGGAATCAGCTGTGTTCAGGATCAATAAATCATTAACTGGACAAGCATAATTATCCGTTTCACTATTCCCTGACGGCACATTCCAATCCGGTGATAGCGAATCACGAAGGACAATGTTTGTGTTCTTATTGACCGCATCACTCGCTGCCTGGATGGGTGAAACAGCGCCGATCAAAAGACTCGTGGTGAGAAGTAAGTATACAAAAAAGTGTTTCAGAGGATTTACCTCTTGAAATAAATCGTTATTCTGTTAAATTCTTTTTTTGAAACCTCTGGTAATAATTATAGAGAAATTTTAGGGAAATTTCCCTTTCAATATTGTTAGATGTTATGCATAATTTGTTAATATTGCAATATATTTTTACCACTTGACCATGTCATTAATAAATCAAGCTCCCCTAAGTTGCCTGTTAGTGGACAGCAATAGATTAATTCAGTGTTCTATTCATGACATACTATGGATAGGATTTACACGATGACCAAGATTGTTTTCATCCAAGGGAGAAGGCTGCGCAGCATTGTGCGGAGTGCAGCGAATATGCACAGATATTATAAAATGACCCGATGCATCTCATAATGCTGGCTTTTAGCGGTATAGCCAAATCTCCACATCATACTATGACGAAACACCTTTTCACAAACGGAAAAAACCCAAGGTTGCTTATGTTGCGGTTGGGAAAGAAAAAGGAAATCTATTCTTTGTTATCTTTTTTAACTAATGCTTCTCTAACCTTGCCAACAAATCGGGCAGTTGACCGATATGATCGAGCTGGTAATAATCCTGCGCCTCTAAAATCTCATCGACCAGGTTTTCGTGAAACCAGGTCGAGGCTTGAGGGATGTAAACAGCCGTCCCCCCTAAGCGCACTACCGGGTAAATGTCGGAACGCAATGAGTTCCCTACCATGACAAACGACTCCGCCGGAATATGGTATTTCTCTAAAATCGTTTGGTATGTAGATATGGTTTTCTCATGGACAATTTCGATCAGGCGAAAGTATTGCCGCAAACCGGAGCGCTGCACTTTGCTTTCCTGCTCACTCGCATCGCCTTTGGTAATCAACATTAATGGATGATATTGCGCTAAGTGATGGATTGTCGCTTGCACATGAGGAAAAAGCTCTACATCAGCAGTTAATACCTGCCGCGCCAGATCGAGTATCGATCTTAATTCCCCGCCGCTAATAGCCCCATTACTTAATGCAATTGCCGCTTCAATCATCGAGAGCGTAAAACTTTTCATGCCATACCCATAGAGCGCTATATTACGGACTTCTATTTCATCCAGAATAGCTTTCGATTGTTCGGGGGCTTGATACGCGGTCAATAGAGTCGCAAAATCCTCTTTTGCTTTGGAATAACGGCTCTCGTTATGCCACAGGGTATCATCAGCATCGAATGCAATCAATTCAAACATCATATCAATTATACGCGCCATAAATATTAATCTTCTCAATTAACAATATGGAGCGGATTTTACCCTATTTATGATTATAATATAGAGTATATCCCTCTGAATTCATTTTGGGTGTAGCGATGGCACTTGACCGATTTGGCAGAAATTTACATTACCTCCGCATTAGCTTAACCGATCACTGTAATTTACGTTGTGTCTATTGCATGCCGGAAGATATGGTCTTCCAGCCAAATGCAGAATTAATGCAAGACGACGAAGTCATCCTGCTGAGCCGATTGTTTGCCCAGTTAGGTTTCAATAAGATCCGTTTAACCGGTGGCGAGCCTACATTGCGCAAAAACGTGGTGGAGTTGGTTCGAGAAATCACCCATATAAATGGGATTGACTCGGTTACCATGACCACTAACGGCATTCTCCTCCCCAAATTGGCAGAAAAACTCGCCAAAGCAGGTTTGAAACGTGTCAATATCAGCCTCGATACGCTCGATGAAAAAAAATTCCAAACGATGACACGCTGGGGAAGCCTAAGCGATGTCTGGGAAGGCATCCGGGCAGCTGAACAGGCTGGATTGACGCCAGTGAAAATCAATGCTGTGGTAGTGCGAAATTACAACGAAGACGATGTGGTTGAACTTGCCCGGTTAACCCTGACTCATCCATGGCAAATTCGATTCATTGAGATGATGCCCCTCGGTGGAGCAACAGAATTTCAACAACAATTAGTCGTCTCCGCCGATGAAATAGCCAAACGTGTCTCTCAAGCATTTGGCGCATTAGAACCCCTACATAACGGGAAATTGGATGGAGAAGCACGCGTTTACCGCATTAGCGGTGCCATTGGTGAAGTTGGCTTTATCGCCTCGGTCACAAAACCCTTTTGTGCTTTATGTACGCGTGCCCGCCTCACTGCCGATGGACGCCTCCGCCTTTGCCTATTGAGAGAAGGCGAAGTAGACTTACTCACCCCATTACGAGCAGGCGCCAGCCTTGCCGACTTACGCCAGTTAATCATCGATGGATTATGGGAAAAACCATGGGGACATGGTCTCGCTCAACACGAAATTGCAACCAATCGAGTTATGAATCAAATTGGGGGATAACTTAAAGAAAAAGTTCAACCTAATAGTTAAAAGTATCAATGAAGCTTTCAAAAGCAAACCTGCCTGCTTTAGGATTAATCACCTTATCCATCCTTTTTTCTGTTTCCTATACCCAATACCCGCTCTTTTCATCAAATCAAAATACCTATTTCTTGCCCGGCTTTGCTTGTGCAAACATCGGTAACCTCGCTCATGATTGGCTGGCAAACACCCAAGATGCCACACCGCTTTTTTCTCTGCTCGTCTGTCATACCCTCAAATGGTTTCGCTGGACTGGTATATTCTATCTTTATTACGGTTTAATTCAGGCAATTTATTTTATCGCCTTCTATAAATTAATTGCCTACCAAATCAAGCTGACCTCTTTGAGCCATAAAATCCTTGCCATCACTGCCATATTCGTTCTCCATTCTGCGGCAATCCGCTATTTACTCACCCATTCACTTGGCCCAGACTGGGCGTATATCCTGGAAGGCGGACTGGCAAACCAACGGATGTTGGGAAGCGTCTTTCAACCAAGTGTTTTCGGTGTCTTTCTACTTGTATCGGTGTTATTCGCCCTTAATCAGCGCAACGAATTGGCAGTTCTTTGCCTAGCCCTTGCGGCAAGCTTTCATCCCACATACCTGTTGCCCAGTGGACTACTCATCCTATCCTACATCTTCGTGCTTTGGCTTGATAAGGATCAGCGAAAATATCCATTAGATAAACCGTTTATACACCGAATCTTTCACCTCCTCTTCTTATACCTATTATTAATCCTACCAATCCTTCTTTATACCCTTGTCCACTTTGCCTTTGTCCCACCAGAAGTTGCTGAAAAAGCAGCAGCAATTTTGGTGAAAGTTCGCATTCCCCATCACGCCGATATTCATACCTGGTTTAATATCACCAGCCTGGTTCAACTCGCTATTCTCATCTCATCCTTTTTCCTCACCCGCCGGCCGGCATTGCGTGCTATCCTGATCGTGCCATTTCTCTTTGGTTCCCTTCTCACCGTGATTCAATTTGTCACCAAAAGCAATCAACTCGCCCTCCTGTTCCCTTGGCGCATTTCCATTGTGCTTATTCCGCTTGCATTAAGTATCTGGATTTCTTGGTTCATCGAGATACTCATCCCCGCTATCCCTTTAGCAAAACTTTCTGTTTCTTCCTATGTGAAACCTCTAATACCAACCTTGAGTCTCATTCTTATTTCAGGAGTGGTGATCATTGGGGTAATCCGGTTTCGATTGGATCTAAAACGCTACAATAGTGCGCCTGAAATCCCCCTTTATCATTATGTCCACGATCATTTGTCTGCGGAGGATGTCTATTT
>DAOTVW010000306.1:0-2150 GCA_034436035.1 Anaerolineales bacterium | reverse complement strand
ATATAACAAATACACAATATACTGGGACAGGGCTTACCAACGGGGTCACTTACTACTGTATAGTTACAGCAGTGAATAGTTACGGTGAAAGTGCTCCCTCGGCTCAGGTGTCTGCAACACCCTCTGGTTCAGGAGGATCAGGTACATCTCCGGCAACACCAACAGGGGTTACTGCAGCATCGCCTTATGGTGGAGGGGGAGAAATAGATGTAAGCTGGAACGGGGTGTCAGATGCAGCATATTATAACGTCTATTACTCAACCACGCCCGGGACTGAAAAAACAAATGGAATAAAGATTTCAAATGTAACAGATACACAGACATATGTCTATCCCCTGACTAACGGAACCACCTATTACTTCGTGGTAACCGCGGTGAACGGTTATGGTGAGAGTGCTGCTTCTGCCGAGGTCTCTGCAATAGCCGGCTCACCCTCTCCGCCTTATACTATTACAGCGTCATCCGATTGCAGCGGTAATGTAACGGTTAATTGGAGTGATTTTGACCCAAGCATAACGTCCTACAATCTCTATTATTCAACCACATCAGGAGCAGAACAAATAAGCGGGCTTAAGATTTCCGGTGTAACAAATACAAGCACTACCATTACAGGATTGACCAAGGGCTCGACTTATTATTTTGTCGTAACCGCAGTGAACAGCTACGGTGAGGGTGCTCCTTCAGATGAAATCAATGTGATCCCAGGGACTCCTCCGCCGCCAACAGGCGTTAATGCCACTGCTGGCAATCAACAGGTAACGACAAGCTGGAACAATGTGTCATGTGCAACATCATATAACATCTACTGGTCAACTACCCCTGGGGTTACACCGCAAAACGGTATAAAGATTACGAAGGTAACGAGCCCATATACACAGACAGAGTTAACAAAATTTGTTGTTTATTACTATGTTGTAACAGGGGTAAACAGCTATGGGGAAGGTTCTCCATCTAATGAGGTTTACGCTGTGCCGGGTGAGTATACCTATAGCGTTGGATTATCTCCTTTTGGTATAGCGATAGACGCCTCTGGCAATGTCTGGGTTATTAATAATGGTAGCAATAATGTTACCGAACTAAACTCTAGCGGCATAACAATAGGAATCTATAGCGTTGGATCATATCCTTTTGGCATAGCAATAGACGCCTCTGGCAATGTCTGGGTTACCAATAGTGGTAGCAATACTGTTACCGAACTAAACTCCAGCGGCATAACAATAGGAACCTACGCTGCCGGGTCGGATCCTGCTGGTATAGCGATAGATAGCTCTGGTAATGTTTGGGTCACTAATTTTTATAGCAACACTGTTACCGAACTAAACTCCAGCGGCATAACAATAGGAACCTACAGCGTTGGAACAAATCCTCTTGTCATAGCAATAGATGCCTCTGGCAATGTCTGGGTTGCCAATTTTCGTAGCAACACTGTTACCGAACTAAACTCCAGCGGCATAATAGTAGGAACCTATGGTGCCGGATATCCTGCTGGCATAGCGATTGACAGTTTAGGTAATGTGTGGGTTACAAATATTGATAAGAGCAATGTTGCAGAATTGCCTGGCATTGCAATGGGTCCTCAATACTGGCCTTACACAGGTCCACAATGGCCATGAGAAGGTTTGTTGACAACAAGTAATAACCTAAAAGAGAGGAAGGATATTTCTTCCTCTCTTTTCCTTTTCCTACATCTCCCATCTGTCCATAAATTTGGTGTATTTTCCTTTCCCGACGATGATATGATCCACCAGGTTTATCCCCACAAGCTTACAGGTGTTCTTAAGCTTTCCCGACTTTTCCAATTAGTGCGGTTTTTTATCAAGAAACAAACTAAGGGTATTACCTGAGATTTCGTCTTTTAATGTGATTGTTCATTTATCCTTTAATTCATCCATCATTTGTTTAATAGACTTCTTCTTTTTCACCTCAATTATCCGTGTCATGCAAGGGCAATAAAAACAATCAGACACTCAAACGCCTCCGTAAGCATACTGCTTTCAACCTTTATTCCACGCTTAAAAAGAATTTCTTCCGAGTGTGGATTGAAATTCATTTCTAACTGTGAAGAATGGGTGCGGATATATTCTTTGGCAATCCCAATTAACTCATCAATTTTATCAGTTTCATGAGCAGAACCAATGTGTTTTGTTAAT
>DAOTVW010000305.1:0-1647 GCA_034436035.1 Anaerolineales bacterium | reverse complement strand
GCCATGCTTTAATCAGTCCTTCGACAATTCCTCCGAAGAAACCGCCGATGGCGTTCCAGACGGTCGTGAAGATCGTCCATATGATTTGAATCTCCGTCTTCAAAAGCGTCGTATATCCTGTCCAAATGTCTATGAAGAATTTTATAACTGCGTCAACGATGATTTTCATTCCGTTCCACCATTCGCTAAAGAAATTCTGTAAGAACTCGCCGGTGGTCTTGAAGATCTGCACGAATTCGTTCCAGTGTGTAATGACAAGAATTATCACGGCTATTAAGCCAGCAATTGCAAGAGTTATCAAACCTATCGGATTAGCGTCCATGACGATATTCAGTGCCATCATTGCCGTTGTGAAGGCCTTGATACCGGCGATCGCTTCGCTGAAAATTGCGATCATCTTGATAATTGATCCGATTAACAGTGCCGTCCCGCCCCCGACTGTAAGGAGGCCGGCGCTTATTGCTCCGAGATTTGTTAAGAAGTTTTTGATCGGTTCCGGTAAAGCATTAAACCAGTCGAGCAGGCCCTTGAGAGAGTTAGCAAGCGCCTCGACCATCGGAGTAATTGTCTGTCCAATAGATATCGCCGTCGTCTCAAGCGTCGATTTTAATCTCTCCATTGTGCCGGCTAAACCCGCCTCTTGTGTCTCTGCCATTTGCTGTGCCGCACCGCCTGAGTTATCCAAAGCAATTTTATATTTTTCAAGCGCTTCCACGCCTTGTGACACAAGCATTGCCATTGTCGGGCCGGCACGCATTCCGAAGAGATCCATAATTTGTGCCGTTGTTGCGCCTGATTCTGCAAGTTTTGAGATGATCTCTTCGAGTGAATGAGAGGCCGGTGATACGTCCTCCATCGAGATGCCGAGTGCTTGAAACGTCTTGATCATTCCAGCCGTTGGAGACAAAAGCATTGCAAAGGCCTCCCGCAGTCCAGTTCCTGCTCGTTCCCCAATGATACCGGCGTTATTTAACTCCATCAGTGCGGCAGTCGTTTCAGTTAGAGACCGTCCCAATTGACCGGCCAAAGGGCCAATGTAAGACATTCCCTCTTGTAGTCTATCCATATTCAACGCTGACCCTGAAATTGCTTTTGAGAAAATATCAGCAATTGTTCCAGAGTTTTCAGCACTCATTCCAAATTGATTGAGTGTTTGCACAACAGCCTCTGCGGCCTGTCCAAGATTTGCCTGTGTTGCGGCGGCAAGGGCCATCGTTCCGTTAGTGGCTTGAATAATTTGATCCGTTTTATATCCGGCGCTTCCGAACGCATACATTGCTTGGGCAGCGTCTTCTGCTGAGTATTTTGTCTTCTCTCCGAATTCTTTCGCTGCGTCTGAAAGTTTTTTGAACTCCTCTGCTGTTGCACCTGAAACCGCTTGTACGTTTCGCATCGATTCATCAAAATCACGTGCGGCTTTTACTCCAGCGACGAACGGGATCGACATAGCAGCACCCATTGCTCCCATTGCAAGGCCGGCACTTTGTATCGATGAACCGAGTTCTTTGAGGCCACCCAATTGACTTTTAACCTTGTCAATCTCAGCACTTGCCTCGTCAACGGCCGATATCACTATTTCAATTTTCGAGTCCATTTTTCACCTCCACGTCTATCACTCTATATGCCAGTACGGTCTTCAAGGGCGTA
>DAOTVW010000304.1:0-1642 GCA_034436035.1 Anaerolineales bacterium | reverse complement strand
ATGTACCAAGATTTTTTAGTGGAAGGTTCTTCTACACTTGTATTTCCACCAGGATGCAACTTCGTTACAAAGACATCATCATCTCCTCCACCATAGGTCGTTTGAAATGCCCCCGATGTAACATCAAAGTCTGCTGATTTTGTTAACCCCACCACATATACATTCCCACTACCATCTAGGGCTATCTCACGACCATTATCATCACCATTCCCCCCAAGGTAGGTAGAATAAACCAAGCCACTACCATTCGCATTGAGCATCGTGATAAAGGCATCATAACTTATTCCACGCGTCATTTGAAATGCATCAGGGGTAACATCAAAGTCGGTTGAACCTGTATATCCAGTCACATAGGCATTCCCGTTGACATCTAAGGCTATACCAAAACCTTGATCATCACCACTCCCTCCAAGGTAGGTAGAATACACTAAACCACTTCCACTCGAATCGAGCTTTGTGACAAAACAATCATATCCATAATATCCTCCTTCATAAGCCGTCTGAAATGCTCCTGCGGTTACATCATAGTCGGTTGAGGTTGTACCTCCCGTCACATACGCATTCCCACTATTATCCACTGCAATACCATAACCAAAATCATTACCAGTCCCCCCAATGTAGGTGGAATATACCAAGTCGCTTCCACTCGGATTAAGCTTCGTGACAAAAACATCATAACTTCCACCTCCAAAAGTTGTTTGAAATGCCCCCGGAGTAACATCAAAGTCGAACGAAGCTGTATACCCAGTCACATAGGCACATCCACTGCTATCTACGGCTATACCAGAGCCATAATCTTCATCCATTCCTCCAAGGTAGGTGGAAAACACCAAGTCGCTCCCACTCGCATTGAGTTTCGTGACAAAAACATCATAAGTTCCTCCTTCATATGTCTTTTTAAATGCCCCTGCAGTAACAGGGAAGTCGATTGACCGAGTCGACCCCGTTACATAGGCATTCCCATCACCATCTACCGCAATACCAAGACCTTGTTCAAACCCTTTCCCCCCAAGATAAGTAGAATAAACCAAGCCACTTCCACTCGCATTGAGCTTCGTGACAAAGACACACCCAAGTCCACTAAATTTCGTTTGAAATGCCCCCGGAGTAACAGGGTAATCGGATGAATTTGCCAACCCCGTCACATAGGCACACCCACTGCCATCCACAGCAATACCATAACCAAAATCTTGTCCACTCCCCCCAAGGTAGGTAGAATAAACCAAGCCATTTCCATTTGCATTGAGTTTCGTGACAAAGACGTCATCTCCATATAATCCTTTCCCACCATAACTCGTTTGAAATGCCCCGGGGGTAACATCATAGTCGAGGGAAGTTGTATTCCCCGTCACATAGGCACATCCACTACCATCTACGGCTATACCAAAACCATAATCGTAATCTCCACCACCAAGGTAGGTAGAATATATTAGAGGGTCTATAATTAATGTTTGGGTCCTATTGTAGTTTGCTAAGGCAATACTCAATTGACCGTTCCTCCGTACAAACCAGCTCTTTATTTCCTTTTTGTCTTTCTCTTGATATGTTTTCAACTCTGCAATGGCAACTTCGCCAAATCTTGTTGTAAATACCAAATTGCCTTGACTGTTTATGTAAGTCTTATCACTGCCTTCAAAATTAA
>DAOTVW010000303.1:0-1619 GCA_034436035.1 Anaerolineales bacterium | reverse complement strand
CAGTAGGCAGCAATCCAGAAGGTATTGCAATAGATGCATCCGGTAATGTATGGGTGGTGAATAACGGTAGCAACAATGTTACAGTGCTAAATTCCTCAGGGGCAGCCCTATTCACCCCGTCTGTAGGTACAAGTCCTGTTGGCGTAGCAATTGACGCATCAGGCAATGCTTGGGTAGCAAATAGTGGCAGTGGAACTGTAACTGAGTTAAGCTCTTCAGGCATAACCATCGGCACCTATCCAGTATATACAGCAGGTGCATCACCACAGGGTATAGCCATAGATAAGAATGGCAATATCTGGATTGTGAATAGTGGCAGCAACAGTGTTACAGAACTCAACTCAAGTGGTTATCCGATTGGGACGTATTCGTTACAATCAAGCAACTCATATTATTGCTATGGGAGTTGGCCTTATTCTATCGCCATTGATGCATCCAGCAATGTATGGACTGCTACATCATGTGGCAATGTCGTTGAATTAAGCCCATCAGGTAACATGATTGGTACTTACAATATAGGTCAAAATACACAAGGTATAGCAATAGATCCATCTGGCAATGTCTGGGTAACAAATTATAATGGTGTAACCAAGCTTTCCTCTACAGGTAGCATCATTGGAACTTACACTATCAATAATGCCGAAAGGTGTTCCGGCATAGCCATTGATGGATCAGGGAATATCTGGGTGGCTGGAATCTCCAGCAGTAATTCCTATTCCGGTGTAGTAGAGCTAAGCCCATCAGGCACAGTTGTAGGGCAATACTCAACAAGTGGGTGGGGAGATTATTCCGGCATACCCTATCCCGGCATAGCCATTGATGCAACTGGCAATGTGTGGGAAACAATACCCTATTATCAATATTGGAATGGCACTTATTGGGTTTCTGGCGGATTCGTAGCTGAATTTATGGGTGCAACCACTGGTCCTCAGTTTTTCCCGTACACAGGTCCTCAATTTGCAGGCGGAGGAAACTGGTAAAATTTAACGAGGTCTAACATTATCTGCGCCGCACCAGTGCGGGGCAGATTTTTTTCACAAATAGAATAATAAAAAAGGGAAGGAAGTTATTCAAATGCATTTTTCAGATTGATCCCCACAAGCTCGCAGACGTTCTTAAGCTTTGATGTGGTATCCTGTCTTCGTTAGCCGATGCAGAGAAAAGTCTGCTTGTTTCTCTCGCCCCCTGCGGGGGCGAGGCCTACGAGGCTTACAAGGCTTACGAGGGTTGCGAGGCCTACGAGGCTTACAAGGCTTACGAGGCTTGCAGGCTTGTGAGGCTTGATAGGCTTATGAGGCTTACGAGGCTTGAGCGAAGGCTTCCTGATAATGCTATATAACAGTTGCTCTCAGCCTTTGTAGATGTCTACCTTTTCAGGTTTTTCTCCATGTAGCAAAGGGGGATCCACATATAGGATTTCTCAAATTTTCGATAGCTGGGATTTTTCATAGGCTACTATCCCTGTGTGTTACCTTCGGGGTCTTATTGCACAGAACACAACCCATATCCAACCTTAATCAGGCTTACTTACCAAAAGCAGGTCTTGCACCCTTTTTTGTCCATCATCTGCAATCCATATACCATGTCCAGGGCACAGAGTATCAAAGCTTAATCCACCT
>DAOTVW010000302.1:0-3109 GCA_034436035.1 Anaerolineales bacterium | reverse complement strand
TCTGGGAGGGGAAGTGCCAATGCCTGTTCCACGGTGAGCCAACCACCCGGCAAAGGGATTTGCTGATTGCCGCTTCTCTCACTGACCCATTTCAATACACCTTGCTGCTCGACCTTCACTGCGAGATCATAGGTGGTGCGAGCATCTTGCGCGACGTAATCCAAGACAATTGCCCATTTCCCCTCTGCCCAATAGCGGGGAGCTAATTCACCGCTCATACCGCTCGGTTTGCCGCGCAACCCCATCCCTTTTGCTGCTTTGTCTAATCCCAGTGTGTGGCCGCGCAGGCAGAAAATGTGAAACATCATATCGCAATGGGAGCGTGCTAACGCTCGACAAGTCTGCCACAGGCCGCTTTCATCGGCAATAACCGGGATATCGAAACCTAGTCCATTCCAGGTAAGGATGGTATAGCCTTGCCGAGTTGCGTCCTGTAAATAATTTACCAGCTCGATCACTTCCTGAACTTGCATAAAAGGAGCGACATCTCCATCTATTGTTTTGCCACTCCATAGACGAGGCGCACTGTTGCCATCGTAGGTCGCCGCACAGGTAATGCCGAGAGGACGGTAATTCCACCATTCGTCTTGTCCGAAGGGGATCAATTTAGCGATTTCGATATCCAAAGCGAGGTATTTTCGAGTCATAAAAAGTTGGATGAATTATACTGTAAAAAAACAAGGTTGTTACCGAAAAAGTTATTATTCGAGAATAACTGCCTCAGAGGGTTTGGGTGTGGTAAAAGAATATTTTAATAATCTTTAGAAGAATGATTAGGGATAAAGATATGTTATATTAATAACAAATCTTTAACATTTTGATTTTATGGAGGTATATGATGAAATCGATTGAGGACCTAAAAGCTGCTTTTGCTGGTGAATCGCAAGCCAACCGTCGTTATCTGGCATTTGCAAAAAAGGCGGAAGAGGAAGGGAAAAAGCAGGTTGCAAAACTATTCCGTGCTGCTGCCCATGCTGAGACCGTGCATGCCCTCAACCATTTTCGAGCGGCTGGCGAAGTAAAATCCACCGCAGAAAATTTGAAGACCGCCATTGCCGGGGAAAACTATGAGGTAGTTTCCATGTATCCAGCTTTCATCAAGGATGCGGAAGAAGAGGGAGAAAAACAAGCCCTTCGTTCCTTTACTTGGGCTTGGGAAGTAGAAAAGGTGCATGAGGCTTTATATCGAGAGGCGCTGGAAAACCTGGATAAAGAACAGGAAGAATATGATTATTATGTGTGCCCTGTCTGCGGCTACACTCATCCCCGCAATGCACCGGATAAATGTCCGGTTTGTGGTGCCCCAGGCGCCCGTTTTGAGCGGATCGAATAATTTATTCATCAGGCATTTAAACCATTGCCAAGGATTGCTTTTTTCTTCTGAGGGTACGGTCTGTTGTAGCGCCTTTACCTTCCCCTTTCAAATAGGCGAAAGGTAAAGGCGCAAAATGGTTCACCATCCCAGAAAAACATTTATGTGTTTATGTTATTGATTTGAGCACCCCACGAGTTTTACATCTCATCGACCATAATGGATTAGGTGGCGCGCAACGTCTGGTTGCGGGAATCCTTAAAAAATATCCTCAACAGGCTGTAATCCCTTTGCGCATCAAACAGCCAGGTTTGTTTGCGCCTGCTGCATGGCAGAGGGATGCCTTATGGCGCACGACATTTCTATCTAACCTGGCAGCTATCGGACAGATTAGATATTTTCTGGAAAAGCAAAAGGTAGAGATTCTCCATTGTCATTTACAAGCAGGTTGGATGACTGGGTTAACCCTGCGTGCATTTTGTGAAAGAAAAGGCATTGCTTTGCTTTTTCACGAACATAATCCTTATGTGTTTCACTCGTCGGTTTACCGCCGTTTCGTCAAGCTGGCAGGGAAAGCTGGTAAGATCATTGCTGTGTCTGAACATATTCGCCAGCGGTTGATGGCTTGCGGCGTTCCCGCCGAGCAGGTTTATCTCTTGCATAATTTTGTTGATACACAAGATTTTGTATTGCCTTCATCGACAACGGCTGATTCTTTTTTTGCGAAGGGGGAAAATCGGATTTTAGGTTTTAGTGGACGTTTGGTTAAGGAAAAGGGATGGATCTATGCATTGCAAGTTTTGGAAGCGTTAGGCGATATTCCTCTCGAATTGTGGATTGCGGGAAGGGGTAAAGACGAGAACAAAGCCCGCCACTGGGTAAAGGTACATGGATTGGCAGAGCGGGTGCGATTTTTGGGATTTGTGCAGGAGATGGGTGCGTTTTATCGAGCTCTGGATCTCTTGATTCATCCAGCCCTGGAAGAACCATTTGGTCTCGCACCACTAGAAGCGCAAGCATGTGGTGTGGCTGTGGTCTCTTTCCAATTTCAAGGCAGTGCAGAATTGTTCGGCGAAAACAGTGCTTGGCTATGCCCGCCGGCTGATATTGATGCGCTGGTTGACGCCATCCGCAGTATTCTGGGTGATGAGAATCTACGCAGGGATCTGATTTCACGCGGCTATATCAATATCCGCCGTTTTTCACCAACGAATTTTTACATCGGATTAGAGCGGATTTATCGGGATGTGTTAGGGTGAACAGGTGGTCCCTCGAATAACTATCGCTGGTGAAATCTACTCTACCAACCTTGGCGATGGATTAATTTATGAATCGCTCGCCTATCTATTTAGACGTCAGGAGCCATCAGCGACAATCCAGGCGCTGGATATTTCCGGACGTTCCCATTGGCAGGCAGCATCCAAGCCGCCGCTCAAAACGAAATTTACCGCACTTGGCAGGCTTATCACCCCAAAGCTGTATCGTTGGATAAATGTGTTGCAATTTGGGATTCAATACCTAACTCAATTGGAAGAGCGTTGGAAAAGGATCCTCGCGCAAACGGATTTGTTGGTCATTGGCGGGGGACAATTGCTGATGGATAATTATCTTGATTTTCCCTTTAAATTATTGCTCCTCACTCGTTTAGCGAATCAGCTAGGTATCCCCATGCACATTGTAGGTGTGGGGGTAGGAGAGAAATGGAGTCGGACCGGTAAGTCCTGGGCGGAGAAAGTTGTCCATTCCGCTTTGAGTATCAGCGTTCGCGATTTTGTATCACAAGATAACCTCCGCCAA
>DAOTVW010000301.1:0-41367 GCA_034436035.1 Anaerolineales bacterium | reverse complement strand
TGTCGTAGGCTGTACCATGCTCAATTTGCATGCTCGCAGCTTGTTCGAGTATCTCTGGTAAAACACCCGGTAAGCTGGCACCTCCATCTCCTTGCGAGGCATCATATATTGGACTATTGGGATATTTTTCTTGATATACCTTTAATGACTTATTGATTAAAAACATACGCGAAGGCGGAATGGTCATCATATTTTTCAGATGGTCACTCACCGGGATTAAATTTTGTTCCGGCACAGCAAAAACTGGTTGATCAGGGGAGGCAAGCTCAGACATAATAACTCCTTTAATAAGTTGTGAGTAAAAAAAGCGCCCCATTGCGTGGGGCGCTTTTACAATTACCTAAAATCCGGTTGGTCCTCGCGTATCAACGCCCCACCCTCAAAAAGAGATGAGTGGTATTCATAGTAGTTGTAGTGGGGGTACGATAGGCGCTCAACATATTGCGCTGAAATATACCATCATGAAAACATTCCGTCAAGGGAATTCTTAAATATGACGCATGACCACATATTCAGACAATTCCTTCAAAGCATCTCGTTCTTGGCACTCAGGCTGATTATCTAAGATTCGGTTGGCGTCATCAATATATGAACGCGCAATTTGAAAGGCATCGCTCACAGCTCCGCTATTGCGAATATCATTCACTAATTTATCAATATTGGGTTTTTCCCCTAATAACACTGCTTGCACTTCGTCATCTTCGGGATTTTTCTCCATGTAACATATAAAAGGTAATGTGATCAATCCCTGCCGTAGATCACTCGCCACAGGTTTACCGATTGTTTCCTGAGCGCCAGTGAAATCTAAGATATCATCCACAATCTGGAAAGCCATACCAAGATCGTAGCCAAATTTGCGCATTGCTTCCACGGTTTCAGCTGGCATCTCGCTGAGATGTGCAGCTGCGCTCGCTGCTAATTCGAATAAGGAAGCGGTTTTCGCGTAAATCCGAGTGTAATATTCTTCGCGGCTTGAATAACGGTGGGTTGAAAAAAGTTGATTGATTTCTCCGTTCACGATGGTGGCGAGAGTCATGGAGAATTGCTTCATCAAATATACTGATTCGGTTTCTGCAGCCCAACGCGCCGCTTGCGCAAATATGAAATCACCGGTTAATACCGTCGCCGCAGGTGACCATTTGGCGTTGAGTGTAGCAATTCCACGTCGTAAAAGAGACCCATCAATTAAATCATCATGAACCAGCGTCGCTGTATGCAACAGTTCTATTGCGGAGCTGAGTGAAACCAAGCGCTGGATATCGCCGCCATACATACGGCCGGTTAACAAAGCAACAGCCGGACGGATTCGCTTTCCGCCCGATGACAATAAATGCTCAAGAGCATTACCCAATTCTTGATGATGATGATCATCAAGCTGGCGCATGCGGTTTTCGACTTCGGAAAGATAAGTTTGGATAGGGGTAAGAAAATGTTGTGGAGGATTCACTTTAGTTTATTCCAAATAATCTATTGCTATTTTGATGGGTTATCTCGACCAATATATTGCGATCAAGATTCAGCTCTTTGGAGAGTTCATTTACGATAATGGATAAGTAAGCCGGCTCATTTCTTTTACCCCGGAAAGGTTGCGGAGGAAGAAATGGAGCATCGGTCTCCACTAAGATATTTTCATGGGGAATAGATCGAACAACTTCCCGCAAGTTATTCGCTTTTGGATAGGTAATCATCCCACCCACGCCAATGTAAAATCCCATTTGGGTAACTTGCTTTGCCCACTGCAGATCTTCGGAAAACGCATGAAAAACACCGTTTGGTTTTCCATTTCGAGCTGGTGCCAGATCATTCTTTCGTTCATTAATAACTTGAAACAGATCTTCAATAGCCTCACGGTTATGCAAAATGATTGGCAAATGGAAGTTGATAGCAATATCTAACTGACGTTGTAGTAACATTTTCTGCGTTTCTTTTGTAGATTTGTTTCGATAATAATCCAAGCCAATTTCACCAACTGCAACTACTTTCGGGTGACTCAATAATTCCTCAAGTTGATCAAATAACTCTTCAGTCACCTCAACTTCGCTATTTGGATGAATACCCACTGCTGCATAAATCATTGGGTGATCTTCTGCCAGTTGAATGGCAGCTTGGGAAGTTTTGATATCTATTCCAGGGACAACGAATTCTGTTACATCATGTTCAACGGCGCGCTGGATTACAGCATCCACTTCATGGAATAAGCTTTCCCAGTATAAATGGCAATGAGTATCGATAATGCCAGTCAACTATTCAATCCCTGCTATTTTTAATCCTTCGTGTAGTATCTGTTGTACCCGATCTTGATAGGTTGTTTCCGTATAGACACGGATGATCGGCTCTGTCCCGGAAAAACGGATTAACAACCAACCACCGTCTTCTAACTGGAATTTATAACCATCGGTTGTATCCAATCCCGTGACGGCGATACCTGCCACAGTAGCCGGCTTGGCATTAAGGATACGTTCCTCTTTCTCCTTGCGGTCACCACGGAAGGGGGTATCGATGCGGTCATAGTAGTGGGCTCCCACTACGCTGAATAGCTGTTCAATCAATTGGGAGGGTTTTTTGTTTAATTTAACCATCATCTCGAGGATGAATAATCCAGCAAGGATACCATCTCTTTCTGGAACATGCCCATGAAATGCATATCCACCAGATTCCTCCCCGCCAATCATAGCATGCGTTTCTAGCATTTTAGGTGCCACATATTTGAAACCAACTCCGGTTTCATAAACAGGGACATTATAAATCTTACCTAATTTATTCAACATGGTGGTGGTGGATAAGGTCTTCACAATCGCGCCACGCATGCCCTTTACTTCCAAAAAATAATAGGCTAATAAAGCAAATACCCGTAATTGATCAATAAAAACGCCCTTTTCATCCCCTAAACCAAGGCGATCAGCATCACCATCGGTGATAATGAGGACATCAGATTGAGTATCTACAGTGGCTTTCAGTCCTTCATTGACATTCGGCGGAATGGGTTCGGGCCGCTTCATACCGGGAAAAATTGGATTGCGCTGATTGTGTATTTCGGTGATGATAGTTTTTCCCCCACCTAAAAGACGGGGGAACCAACCAGCGCCATTACCCCACATTGGGTCCACACAAATTTTCAACCCTGCATTTCGCAGCAATTCGAAATCAACCAGCTCTTGAATCTGTTTTATATAGGGTGGTGCTGGATCGAATAATGTGATTTTTCCAGCTTGTTGTGCCTCATCAAAAGGAATGCGGTGAATATCCTGCTCATCATCTGGAATCCTCGCCTCAATGTCTTTGAGGTTTTTTGGATCAATCGCACCACCAAATTCATTCCGTACTTTGAATCCGTTATCACTGGGAGGGTTATGCGAAGCGGTAATATTAATCCCGCCCGCTGCCGACTTATCCACAATGGAGTAAGAAATCACCGGAGTGGGGGTTGCTGAATTGGTCAGGAAGACATGAAAGCCATTCCCTGCCATAACTTCTGCTGCAGCAGAAGCAAAATTCTCGGATAAAAATCGTTTGTCATAACCAATGACAACGCTTTCCTTTACATAACCATGCGCATTGAGAAAATTAGCAAAGCCTTGCGCGCATCTGCGTACATTTGAAAATGTGTAATCTTCTGCAATGCTTCCGCGCCAACCATCCGTGCCAAAAGTAATCTTTGTCAACATGATTCCTCCATTGTTAGTTCATTCCGCCCTATTATAACAGGTTGGGATTTATGATGATAAGATAAATCAAACCTAATTTGATGATTTTTAATCTTCTCTACATGGGATATAATTCATCATTATGAAAAAGAAACAGCTCATATACCTTGATTATTCTGCCACTACCCCTATTGCTGAACCAGTGATAAAGGCAATGCAACCTTTTTTTTCGATTGATTTTGGTAATCCCTCATCGATCCATCAATTTGGGCAAAAAGCAGAGTCAGCACTTGAAAATGCCCGTGATCAAATTGCTGCCCATTTAGGTTGCAATAGCAGGGAATTGATTTTTACTTCTGGTGGAACAGAAAGCGATAACCTGGCGCTGCGTGGTGTGGCGCTGGCTCGTAGAAAAAAGCATGGCACCAATCATATTTTAATCAGTCCCGTCGAGCACCATGCAGTCTCCAGCACTGCCCAACAACTGGCTGAGCTGTTTGGATTCGAACTCGAATATTTGGAAGTAGATAAAACCGGTATCGTATCACCAGAAATGTTACGTTCAAAGATTCGTTCTGACACTGCCCTTGTATCGATCATTTATGCCAACAATGAAATTGGGAGTATCAATCCCATCCCCGAATTGGCAAAAATTTGCCATGAATACTCCGTCCCGTTTCATAGCGATGCAGTTCAAGCAACTGCTTATCTCCCGCTAAAAGTGAATGAACTTAATCTGGATTTATTATCCATTGGGGCACATAAATTCTATGGGCCGAAAGGCATCGGGGCTTTGTTCATCAAACAAGGCATTGAAATCTTCCCCATGCAAACGGGTGGCGGTCACGAGTGGGGATTACGATCTGGAACACCAAACGTTCCTTATATTGTCGGAATGGGAGAAGCAATTAAATTTGTCGAATCCCATCAATCGGAATGGATAACGCATTTACAAAAGTTACGAGATAAGTTGATCCATTACGTGCTTGAAAATATTCCCGACTCCCAATTAACCGGCCACCCAACTCACCGACTGCCCAACCATGCCAGTTTTGTCTTTGAAGGAGTGGATAGTCAAAAATTACTCATGTTGTTAGATGTCGAAGGTTTTGCCTGCTCTTCTGGGTCTGCTTGCAAAACCGGAAATCCGTTACCTTCTGATGTATTGCTGGCCATGGGCTTCTCGCCTGAATTAGCATTATCTTCCTTACGGGTAACATTAGGGAAAGACACGACAGAAGAACAAATCGATCAGTTTTTGGTTAGTCTGGAAAAGGTCATCAAGAAAATTCGGTCACCAAAAAGCTAAAAAACTTTATGCGTAAAAAAGGTACAGTTGTTGTTGCAATGAGTGGTGGCGTAGATAGCTCCGTTAGCGCTGCCTTGTTAGTATCCCAAGGTTATACAGTTATTGGGATGATGCTTACTTTATGGAGCGAGAAAGGTCAGGAATCAGCCAATCGGTGCTGCACGCCAGATTCGCAGCGGTTAGCGAAAGCGGTTGCTGCTCAATTAAATATCCCCTTTTATACAATCGACGCCAAACAGGATTTTTATAATGCAGTGGTCACGCCTTTTATGCAAGATTACCTCTCGGGGTTTACACCGAATCCATGTTTGAGATGTAATCGGATGATACGCTGGGGTGTTCTATTTGAAAATGCCCGCCAAATTGGTGCAGATTATTTTGCGACGGGACATTACGCAATTCTGCGCAGGAATAGAGCAAATCAGGTTAGACTTTTTCGCGCTCGCGATGAATCAAAAGATCAATCCTATGTCTTACACGTACTCCAGCAAACCGAGTTGGAGAAAACCTTATTTCCGGTCGGAAATTACTTAAAATCAGAGGTCCGGCAACTAGCTATCGATTTAAGATTACCCATTGCATTACGGAGAGACAGCCAAGACCTATGTTTTTTGGGCGGCAGTGATTATCGAGATTTTCTCAAACGCAACACTCCCCAATCAATTCAGCCAGGCAAAATCCTCGATAAAAATGGTAATCTCCTCGGCGAACATCAAGGATTGCCCTTTTATACGATTGGGCAACGAAAAAATTTGGGGATTAATTCAACCAAACCACTCTATGTGATCCAAAAAGATCGAAAGACGAATTCCATTATCATTGGTGATAAAGAGGATACCTTAAAGAGAGAATTTGTGGTAAAAGGGTTAAATTGGATTAATGATCCACCGCAAAAAACGCGCATGCGTGTCGGAATTAAGGTTCGCTACCGGGCGCCCATTTTAAATGGGATAATCGAGATATTCGATGACGACCGCGTTGCCGTTACCTTAGATGATCCATATTATGATATTACACCTGGACAGGCGGCTGTCTTCTATGTAAAAGATCGCTGTTTAGGTGGAGGATTAATTGCCGAAGAACCTGACTTAAGGAGTGAATGATGATATCTCCAGCATTTTTATTAGGCATCGTCCTTGCTACACTTTATGGTACCATTTTTCACTTTTGGCGCGGGGGTAGTTTTGGACGATTGATCTTTTATATCATCCTTAGCTGGGTTGGTTTTTGGAGCGGAAACTATATGGGGAATTTCTTTCATAGCAGCTTTATCAAGGTGGGTACATTGCAGGCCGGTTCCGCAACGATTGGTGCAATGATTTGTTTATTAATTGGATATTGGTTGAGTTTGATCCGCATAGAAACACAATAAATTTATGCAAAGTTTTGACTCGCTTCCCACCACCCAAGCAGGAGACCTGGTTCTGCTGGTCAGTCCAACCAACAAAAAAATTATCACCCGGCTCAACACAGGTGAGCAAATTCATACGCATCGGGGCATTCTTTATCATGACCAATTAATCGGCGTTGCCTGGGGTAGTGAAATTGCTACTCATACTGGGAGTACTTATATTTTGCTTAAACCCTCCCTGCATGACTTATTATTGGAAACAAAACGTAGTACCCAAATCATGTATCCGAAAGATATTGGGTATGTCCTCCTGAAATTAGGTATTGGAGAGGGACAGATTGTAATTGAGGCTGGTAGCGGTTCTGGGGCATTAACCACTGCTTTCGCCTGGTACATTGGTAATTCCGGGAAGATTATTTCCTATGATGTTAATGAAAATGCGCAAAATCTCGCTCGTAAAAACCTTGCTCGATTAGGTTTAGAAGATCGAGTCATTTTCAAAAATCGAGACATCGCAAATGGATTCGATGAAACCAACGCTGACGCGTTATTCCTGGATGTCCCTAATCCGCAAGATTATATGGCACAAGTTTCCAAAGCATTGAAACGAGGCGGGAACTTTGGCGCAATACTCCCCACCACCAATCAGGTAAGCCGTTTATTGAACGAGTTTTATCGTTTTCAATTCGGATTTGTAGAAGTATGCGAAATCCTCATCCGCTATTACAAACCAGTTGCGGAGAGATTACGTCCGACCGATCGAATGGTAGCACATACCGGTTACTTGATCTTCGCCCGACCTTTTACTACCTCAACCTTTCCCGAACACCATTCACAATCTACTGAATAATATTTCTGTGGAAAGCGAAAATGGAGACTTTATTATCCCAGTTATCCCAATTATCCTGCTCGGATCTGCAGACTAAGCTAAGGGATATCCTTCTCTCGATGCCGACCATTCCACAAATTAATAACCGTCAATTTCATTTCTCAGAACCAGCCATCCAGGCAGCAGTGTTAGTGCCATTTCTAACCATTAATCAGGAATGGCATCTCCTTTTTATCCGTCGCGCAATAGACCACCATCTTCATAGTGGGCAAGTCGCCTTTCCAGGTGGTCAAATCGAACCCAATGATCCTGATCCTGAGTTTACAGCACTGAGAGAAGCGCAGGAAGAGATCGGTTTGTACCCGCAAGATGTCACACCAGTTGGACAGCTTCCTGCTTTGCTTACGGTCACTAATTATCGCATTTTCCCTATAGTGGGTATCATTCCGTATCCCTACCCCTTAAAGCCGAACCCGCTTGAAGTCACCCGAATCTTCACTATTCCAATATTTTGGTTAGCAGATAAGAAAAATTACAAAATCGTTCCGCGGAGTGTCCCCCCACCGGTAGGAATTATTCAAACGATTTATTACACGCCTTATGATGGAGAAGAATTATGGGGGGCAAGTGCCCAGATTGTCCACACCTTGATTTCTTTATTAGAACAAGAAACCCCATAGATAACCATCCATGGGGTTCTTATTATGATCGTATTTGAGAATTGACTAGAATTCTTCTTCTTCCTTCTTGCCTTTTTCGATAACCTCCGGTTCTGCGCCTTCTCCAGCCACTGCTTCAACCTCTTCACCCTCTGGAGATTTCACCAAAACGACCATTTCATCTTCATCAGTTAGCACTTCCACGCCCTGGGGGAGAACCAAATCTTTCACGTGAATGGCATCCCCAATTTTCACCAAGCCAGACAAATCAACCATAATCTTTTCTGGTAGATCCTTTGGCAGGCATTCGACCTCTACCTCCTCAAGGACAGGCACGACAACACCGCCAAAGTTCTTCACCGCGGGTGCTTCCCCTTCCATTTCTAATAAGACATTTGCCCGTAGTTTTTCCGTCATCGAGACCGCTAGAAAATCTACATGGATTAACTTTCCCTGTACGGGGTGACGCTGCTTCTCCCGAACCAAAACAGTATGTTTATTGCCATCCACATTTACGGTGATGAGCTGGGAGCTCGTGATACCAGGCAAAACACGGCTGGCATCGTGCAAATCCAATAAAATTGGCAAGGGAGATAAATGGCGACCATAGATTATCGCCGGCAGTTTCCCTTCTCGCCGTAAAGCTTTTACCTGCTTTCCGGTTACTTCGCGTTTCGTCGCTTTAAGTTCAATTTGTTCCATTTTTTTCCTTCCTTAGGGCGCCTCTCACCCATTCAAAAATATAGTATGGATTACCTTCGCCGTTTCGGACAATGGTATACCATGTCGAAAACTCGCAGGGCAAGATTGTATTCCCAGATTAGTCATCCGTCAACCCTTAATTACCGCAATTTCTTCTTTCATGTTTTAGTACGCGTATTCTAATATCGTCAATAACTCTTCTCTCGTTAGTTTAATTGGATTACCCTTCATGCTGCTTGCATGCGATGCTTTCTCAATGACTGTTTCAAAATCCTTCTCGGTGATTCCTATGGAGCGTAATTTAGGAATGTTGAATAGTTCACATAGGTCTAACACCCAATCAATCAAATCCCTCTCATCCTCCGAACCCACCACCATTTTATTAATCTCTCGATAACGAGACAAAGCTGGATTGTCTGGTTCTCTAGAACGCAAAGCTTCCAAGTTCACCTCGATAACATAAGGCAACAATATGGCACAAATCTCACCATGAGGGGCTCCATACATCCCACCCAGGACGCCCGCAAAACCATGAACCGCACCCAATTTCGCATTCGCTAACGCAAGTCCACTAAACAAGCTGGCGATTGCCATATTTTTGCGAGCGATATTATTTTTTCCATCAAAATATGCATCTCGCAAATTATTAGCTATACGCATTATTCCGTCACGACATAATGCATCGGTGAGCGGATTAGGTTGATTGCATACGTAAGGTTCAATTAATTGTGTCAGTGCATCCATTCCGCTGTATGCAGTTACATCCTGCGCCAAATCGTAAGTAAGCTCTGCATCGAGTATTGCTACTTTTGGGATCATCCAAACACTCCGCAAGCTAACTTTTACTTTCGATTCTGGCACGCCAATCACTGCATTTTTTGTCACCTCTGTTCCAGTACCCGCAGTAGTTGGAATAGCAATATACGGCAATGCAGGATTTTGAAATGCTTTCCCTTTTCCAATCACTTCCAAATAATCGTATATATCGCCTTGGTTTGTCATCAAGATCGAAATAGCTTTTCCGGTATCCAAACTGCTCCCCCCACCAATGCCTACAACCACATCAACCTGGTTCTGACGGGCAAGATCCAACCCCTGCCGAATTGTATCAATTGTGGGTTCACCGTGTATTTGATAAACGGTGGTTGATATCCCCTTTTCCAAACATTGTTTTTCTAACATTGGATTGAATCTACCTGATTGACCACTAACGATCAATACCTTGGCTCCAAAAGATTGCACTAAATCTCCAACTTGATTTACCGCCCCCTCTCCGATAATTATTTTTGTGGGTGTGAAAAATTCTGTTATCATGGTATCCTTCCAAGGTAAGATTTAGATTGACCAATATTTAGTCTAGAAGATAGACTATAATGCAATCGAAGATGATTATGACTAATTATAACGCGAAGAAAAATATACCTACCTTTGCCAATCCACCAAGGGTTAAGCAAAGTCCGGAAAATATCTATCCATTTTCCCAGCCACCTAAGCGGAGCTCATCTCTATTGATCCCTTGTGGGATATTATTTTTGTTATCCGCCTGCCTTTTTGTCATGGTGACTTTTTATTTACTCTATCCAATAAAAACCACCATATTGTTTCTTGGAATCGATTATGCACCCCATCGCAGTTTTGTTGGGCGGAGCGATACAATCGTTTTGATGCGTTTTGATTCTATTCGCCCGTATGTAGGAATGCTATCCATCCCAAGAGATTTATGGGTACCAATACCGGGACAAGGAGAAAATAGGATTAACACAGCTCATTTCTTCGCCGAAGCAAATCAACCCGGAAGTGGTCCTTTCGCAACCATTGACACCATCGCTAATAACTTTGGTGTAAAAGCAGATTACTTTATCCGCATTCGCTTCGATGGAGTACGAGATATTGTGAACGCAATGGATGGCGTGGATATTCATCTCGATCAACCCTTAGGGGGATATCCTGCAGGTGATTTTCATCTCACTGGGGAAAAAGCGTTAGCTTTTGCTCGTCATCGAGCTGGGGCAGATGATTTTTTCCGCATGAGGCAAGGGCAATTGCTCATCAAATCCATCATGCTAAAACTAATAAAACCATTAAACTGGCGCTATATCCCCTCGGTAATAATGACAACTTTTTCAGCTATGGATAGCAACATGCCAATCTGGCAAATTCCCCGCCTCGGGTTAATTTTATTGCGGGTGGGGATTACAAATATCGATGCACAGATCATCGATCGAGACATGACTATCCCCACCATCACGGAGCAAGGTGCAAGTGTCCTCCTACCGAACTGGCAGCGTATTAATCCATTGATTCATCAAATGTTTATGTATAATTTAATGGATGCTCTACAAAATACCCAATCGAAATAATTCATGAACATAAAACCAGTAGCCCGAAATCGAAAAGCAAATTTTGAATATTTTCTCCTGGAACGGTATGAAGCCGGGATTGCGCTCCATGGAAGTGAGATTAAATCCATCCGCAAAGGACAGATAAGCCTTAATGAAGCGTATGTCCAGACAGACGGAAGAGAAGCCTGGTTAATGGAAGCGCATATCGCACCGTATGAACAAGCCAGCCATTTTCAGCATGATCCCAAACGTCCTAAGCGCCTTTTGCTGCATAAGCGGGAAATCCGTGAATTATGGGATGAAGCCCGTAAAAAAGGGGTTACAATCATTCCAACAATGGTTTACCTGAAAAATGGGAAAGCAAAGGTTGAGATAGCCCTAGCAAAAGGAAAGAAATTATATGATAAACGCCAGGATATCGCCAGGCGTGATGCGTTACGCGATGCAGAACGAGAAAGCCGATATTAACCATGACACAAGTTTATAACATTTTCTCTATCAACCAATTAAGTTATGCAGAAAAAAGAGCTATCTACATCCGCTTAATTCCAAAATCGCTCCTTCAAAAATTTAACTTAAGCGAGGATTTAATAGATCAAAACGGGAATGATCTGGTAAAACTCGTCTGCTCGCCTGGAAGTAGTTCGACAGAGATGGAATTACGACATGATATTTCCTTTCCAGACCCTTTATTATATGGACATATTACAGATACAATAAATGGACAAATACATGTTTTATTGTATACCCTACTCGATCCAAATTCTCCTCGTTTTGACGTCGATCGCTTACCCGATGGCACCAAAACCATGTTTGGGATTCATTACCGAAATATTGAAGCAGAATTAGCTGCAATGGAATATGGCTTAGCGCCAGGACAAATCCGCCGCGGGCTGAGAATGCTGGGAGATGCAATCGCGGGATTTGAGCATTTTGTCCAAAGTCTTGGTCAAGAGATGTACTTTGCTGAACCGCTCTTTTACCATAATGCAGTTATTTTCGAGCGTTACGGTTTCACCTATGCTAAAGGCCGTCGTTTAATGGAACGGATACAACAAGGTTTTTCAGCCGGCGGAGATTTATTATCCAAATTAGATGGTTCCACACCCTTTCGCAAACCCGAAGCGGCACATAGCATCCGCCTGCGCTCCTGGGCGATTCATGACGGCCTTCTTGGTGAACCCTTTAACAATGTGACCATGTATAAATATGTCAACAAATCTGCCGGAATCAATACCTGCGGCGAGTGTCAATGGTAATCTTTTATTTTCCCCGCAACATCGAAATAATAGTACCAAATAAACCCACTACACCTAAACCAATAATTAACAGTCCCATCGGTATTTGTGAGGTTATTTGTCTCTGAGATGAGGGTGAAAAAGTTGGATATACGATTGGGGGAGGAGGTGTAAAAGTTGGCAGGCGCGTTGGAGGAATCTCGACAATAAATTGAGCAGCCAAAGTCGGATTAACAGTGGGTGTTGTTTTAGGTGTTGGTGTTGGGGGAGGTTCCACTACACGCAGCGATCCTTCTACCGTCACTAATGGCGAATACACCCAAGCAGTTCCACCGGGTATACCTGGATAAACAATTTCAATCCAATCTCCACCAACAGAGCGCCCTAATGCCGGCACACGTTGACCAGCGATTAAGATCCCCACCAGTGGATAATCCGTCCCTGGACCCGCACGAACATTGATTTGATCTTGTTCTAAGGTAACAACAATTGTTGCCGCGCTTGGTGAACTGGTCACCGTTGGGATTGAAACGGTGGGAATCTGCTGCAATTCCTCTGCCCTTACGAAATGAATAAACGCAGGTGCGTTTAATAATAAACCTATTATAAATACGAGAACGATAATCTCAATTCCTTTTTTCAAGGGTTGACCTCAACAAAATGATTTTCGAAATAAACCAAAATCCCATTATAATCAACTTCGCAACATTTCGTCATCGATTTCGTAAATCATTAAGAAAAATAAATTTATGGAAACTCGCTTTTTTCACGGTAATATAACCTCAGCGCAAGTTGCCCAAGCCTTATTAGCAGAATTCAACCGTGGGTCATTGCGCGCCCAACAAGTTGGTGATCAGGATTATATCGTTATCCAGATAACCACCCAACCTGCTTTACAATCTGGTGGTCATACTGCAATTGGGGTAGAAATTAAACAATTTGAGGATGGGGTATCCATTCATATTGGTCAACAAGAATGGCTGGGGATTGCGGCGAGCCTGAGTAAAACGGCCTTATTTGCGCTTAAAAATCCGCTTTCTTTACTTAGCCGGCTGGATGATCTTGCTCAAGATATCGAGAACCTTCAATTGGTTGATCGGATCTGGAACACCATTTCACAAGTGATTGAAACGAATCAAGCTTCTCTGGAATTAAGCGAGCGATTTCGGAGAGTGATCTGTCCCTATTGCACTACTGCCAACCCTTTGGGGGAATCAAACTGTCTCGCTTGTGGCGCCCCATTGGGTAAAGTCCAACCAAACACTTGTCCACAATGTGGTTATTTGATAGCGGATAACGAAAGTACCTGCCCGAATTGTGGTTTTGTCTTTGCTAAAGTTGGCTAAACCATCCGCCAACGTCGTCCATCCCGTTGGATAAATTCATCTACTCCCGCAGGTCCCCAAGTGCCAGCTTCATACACGGGTATGTTGGGGGTCTTTTCATTTTCCCAAGCTCGAATGATCTCGGTGGTAAATTTCCAGGCGGCTTCCACTTCATCTGAACGGGTAAAAAGGGTGGCGTCGCCATTTAAAACATCAATCAATAAACGCTCATATGCTTCTGGCGGCTCCCCGCCAAAAGTGGAGACATAATCAAATTCCATTTTTACTGGTGAGATCTGATTAATGGGTCCAGGCGATTTCGCACCAAAGGTCAATGTAATTCCTTCATCCGGTTGAATACCTAATATCAACATATTTGGTGCTTCCCCAGCCATATTTTTCCAGCCAAATAAAGATAATGGAATCTGTTTGAATTGGATCGCTATTTCGGTAACCGTTTTTGGTAATCTTTTTCCTGAGCGAATATAGAACGGCACACCCGCCCAGCGCCAATTATCAATAAATAACCGCATCGCTAAAAACGTTTCCGTGATAGAGTTAATAGCTACGCCGGGTTCATCTTTGTATCCGACTACACGACTGCCATCAATTAATCCCGACACGTATTGTCCGCGATAAGTGTTCGTCAGAACCTCTTCCCCTTTCATGGGGCGTAATGAGGCTAACACTTTTATCTTTTCATCCCTGACAGCGTCAGCAGTAAAAGCAACCGGTGCTTCCATTGCTGTCAATGTAAGCAATTGCAACATGTGATTTTGAAAAATATCCCGGATAACCCCTGCTTTCTCATAATATCCAGCGCGTGTGCCAACACCACCGCTTTCTGCCATTAATATCTGCACATGGTCAACATATTTTCTGTCCCATAATGGTTCAAAAATGCCATTTGCAAATCGGAAGACCAAAATATTTTGGACAGTTTCTTTTCCAAGGTAATGATCGATACGAAAAATTTGTTCTTCTTTGAATACCTGATGGACTTTTTTATCTAACTCCATCGCCGACTCTAAATCATTACCATATGGTTTCTCGATCACCACCCTCACCCAGCCCGGAAACCCTTCATTGAGTTTTGCATTCTGAATACCTTCTAATATTGCTATATAATCATCAGGTGGTGCGGCAAAATAAAAAAGGACATTGCGAACATCTTCCTTTTTCAACATATCGCTTAATTTGCGATAACCTTCCGGGTTAGTAAAATCTGATTGAAGATAACTACACTGTTCCAATAAAGTATTCAACACTTCGTTTTGAATATGCGCTGGTGGAATTTTCTCAACAATGGCATTTTTTACCTTTTCACGTAAGATTTGATCATTCCAGTCGCGCCGCGCAAAACCAATAATACTAAATGGCAGCGGCAAACGATTTTCACGTAAATTTTGATATAGTGCAGGAATCAATTTACGCGCCGTTAAATCACCCGTCACACCAAAAATAATGATGACAGTTCGCTCTTTTTTCATAATCTTTACTCATCCTGTAATAAATTATCCTATGATAGTTATCAATGTCAAAATAGCAGTATGCTATTTGTTACTATTCAAAATTAATATGGTCTTCTATACTATTTATCAATGGTAAAACAATTAGAAGCTTGCATGCCAAATCCGAATCCTATATCCACAATCATACCATTATTTATCAACCTTCAAACCTAGATAAGGAGGTGCCTTTTGTCTTCCGCAACAATTTCTCCACCTAAAGAGGAAAAAAGTACCAGGTCATTCCTCGAAGAGGTCATTGCTGCCACGCCAGGAGAATCCCATTTAATTGACTGTATTCAATGTGGAACGTGTGGAGGTTCCTGCCCTTCTGGAAGGGATATGGATCATACCCCGCGGGCGCTTTTTGCAATGATCTCCGTAGGAATGAAAGAGCAAGTGCTTAAGAGCAATACCCCCTGGTACTGCGTATCTTGCTACTACTGCACGGTACGTTGTCCGCAATCGGTACATATCACCGATATTATGTACACATTAAAAAGATTGGCTGTCAAAGAAAATGCCTATGAGAAAACAAAAGCTCCAGATTTCTCAAAAACTTTTATTGAATGGGTTGAGAATTATGGACGGGCTTTTGAATTGGGCTTAATGTCAATGCACCTTTTGAAACATAATCCATTTGGCGTATTCAAGATCGCTGGAATGGGAATAGGCATGGTTACAAAAGGCAGGATGGCATTTACCCCCACCCGCATCAAGGGAATGGACAATCTCAAGGCAATTTTGAATAAAGCCAAAGAACTGGAGGCAGTCGCATGAAATATAATTATTATCCCGGTTGTTCTTTGGAAAAAAATGCCGCTTCGTATCATATCTCCGCCATGGCAATTGCCAAACCGCTGGGGATGGAATTTGTAGAAGTGGATGATTGGAATTGTTGTGGTGCCACAGAATATGTTTCTCTCAACCTAACTGCGTCTTATGCACTCATTGCGCGTAATCTCGCTCTAGCTGCAAAAAACGAAGAAACAAAACAGCTTGTAGCACCTTGCAGTGCCTGTTATTTGAACCTCAAAAAATGCGATAGCTATATGCTAGAAAGCCCAAGCCTCGCTGAAAAAGTAAATACCGCTCTCGCAGCTGGCGGCCTTTCCTACAAAGGAGGCACATTAAAAGTACGCCATCTTCTCGATGTGGTGGTGAACGACATTGGGTATGACGCAATCGCAGCAAAAGTAACCAAACCACTTAAAGGATTAAGAGTAGCCCCGTATTATGGCTGCATGATTGTCCGCCCTAAACTTGGTCCAGATGGCACATTCGATGATGTGGAATATCCAAAAACACTGGATAAATTACTCAAAGTGCTAGGAGCAGAGGTAATAGACTTTCCTTTGAAATCTCATTGTTGCGGTGGCCATATGACCCAAATAAGTGAGGGGACAGGCTATGAGTTAATCCGTCAATTGGTTAAAGGAGCAACGGAGTATAAAGCCGATTTAATGGTAACCCTCTGTCCAATGTGCCAGCTGAACTTAGATGCTTTTCAAGGACCAATGAATTCTTATTTTGATACCAATTACAACATGCCGGTGTTGTACTTCACCCAAATGATTGGTTTAGCTATGGGCATGGATCCAACTGATTTGGGGATTGGCGCGGAATTAGTAGATGCCCGTCCAGCGCTGGCAAAAATAGGGGTTGAAGTCCCCGAACCTGAGATGGTTATCAAAAAACCACCCAAAGAGGCATTACCCATGCCGAGTTTGCCGGAGGAGAAGTAAACTATGGCTAAAGAACGAATCGGAGTTTATGTTTGTCATTGTGGAACAAACATCGCCGGTACCGTCGATGTTGCAGAGGTCTCTCGCTGGGCTGGCGAAGTTTTGAAAGATCGAGGAGTAGTCATCTCGCGTGATTACAAATTCATGTGTTCCAGTCTTGGACAGGAGCTTATCCAAAAAGACATAAAAGAGCAAGGGCTAACAAGAGTTGTTGTCGCTGCATGCTCCCCACATCTCCACGAAGCAACCTTCAGAAATGCCTGTAAAGAAGCGGGATTGAATCCCTACCTTTCAGAATTAGTATCTATCCGTGAACAAGATTCTTGGGTGCATACGGATAAAGCAGTTGCTACCGAAAAGGCAAAAGCAATTATCTCTGGTGGTGTGGAACGGGTTATTTGGCAAACACCACTAGAACCATTAAAAGTTCCTATCAACCAAACCACACTCGTTGTCGGTGGGGGAATTGCTGGCATCCAGGCCGCACTCGAAATTGCCGACGCTGGCTTGCCAGTTGTGATGGTCGAACGTGAGCCATCGATTGGTGGTCACATGGCGCAATTTGATAAGACATTCCCCACATTAGACTGTTCCGCTTGTATTCTTACACCGAAAATGGTACAAGTGGGAAGCCATCCCAATATTAAACTACTCACTTATGCAGAAGTAACCAATGTCAGTGGTTTTGTAGGGAACTTTCAAGTTACGGTCAAACAAAAAGCCCGCTCCGTAAACATCGAGGATTGTACTGGTTGTGGCATATGCCAGGAAAAGTGCCCTAAGAAAGTGATCGATGATGTTTTTGAAGCAGGGTTAGGGTATCGCAAGGCAATCTATACACCTTTCCCACAAGCCGTGCCAAAATACCCGGTCATTGACCGTGAGAATTGTACCTACTATCTGAAGGGAACTTGTAAGGCGTGCGAGAAATTCTGCCCAACCGGGGCAATCAATTTTGCCCAAGAAGATGAATACCTCACCTTCGATGTCGGGCAAATTATCCTCGCAACAGGTTGGGACCTATTTGACGCACGACGCATCCCTCAATACGGGTATGGCAGATTAGCGAATGTCTTCACCAATCTCGAGTTTGAAAGGTTAACCAATGCGGCTGGACCAACAGGTGGGAAAGTCGTATTACGGGATGGCGTCACTGTACCAAAAACAGTTGGCATTGTCCATTGCGTTGGTAGTCGTGATAAAAATTACAACAATTATTGCTCGGCAATCTGTTGTATGCAGAGTTTGAAATTTGCCCACCTTGTTCATGAAAGGACAGGGGCTGAAGTGTATAACTTCTATATCGACATGCGCACTCCTGCCAAAGGCTATGATGAATTTTATCAGAGGTTGCTAGATGAAGGAACACACTTCATTCGAGGTAAAGTAGCCGAGATCACCGATGCGGCTCGCGAACCTGGTGAAGAAGGGAAATTGATCGTCCAAGTTGAAAATACGTTAATTGGAAAACAAATGCGTATCCCTGTGGATATGGTGATCCTCTCAGCAGGGTTAGAACCTCGCCACGATACGAAAGAAGTTGCCCATCTGTTTGGCATTTCTTGTAGCGCAGATGGCTGGCTGCTGGAACGCCACCCTAAGCTTGATCCAGTTGCGACAATGACGGAAGGAATTCTTATCGCTGGCTGTGTTCAGGGTCCAAAAGACATCCCCACTAGTGTTGCTCAAGGTGCAGCAGCAGCGGCTCGGGTGGTGGGAAAGATCCAGCAAAAGGAAATCTCCATGGAACCCATTAAAGCCAGCATTAACCAGGATAAGTGTTCCGGGTGCCGCATTTGCAACAATATGTGTCCATTCAACGCAATATTCTTTATCGAAGATCGCATGGTTTCCGAAGTAAACCCAGCTCTATGCCAGGGGTGCGGAACCTGTGTTGCAGCATGCCCCGCTGGTGCCATCTCCGGTACCGTTTTCAGCGATCAAGCCATCCTTGCCCAAATTGATGGTTTGCTATTAAAAAATGTCAAACCACTTGAAGTGGTGGCTGGATAAGAGGAGGAATAGAATGACAGAAACTTTTGAACCTATCATAATCGGATTTACCTGTAACTGGTGCAGTTATCGTGCTGCTGACATGGCTGGCACTGCTCGCATCAAATATGCACCTAATGTCCGACTGATCCGCCTGATGTGTTCGGGAAGGCTTGATCCAACATTTATCCTTAAAGCATTCGCCGATGGAGCCGATGGTGTCTTGGTCTCCGGTTGTCATCCAGGTGATTGCCATTATGTCGAACAGAATTACAAAACAATGCGGCGGTTTTATTTACTTAAAAAATTACTCACGCAAATGGGCATCGAACCAGGCCGCTTGAAATTACTCTGGGCCTCCGCTGCTGAAGGACAAATCTTTGCTGATGAGATTACCAAATTTACAGAAGAGGTGCGGGCGTTAGGACCCCTAAACTGGAATCCAGAAAAAGGGTTCGTTGCTGAAGGTCACCAGATAAATCATGTGGAGGTGCCAGCATGACCACCAATGGTAAACCTAAATTCGCAATGTACTGGGCTGCATCCTGTGGAGGATGTGAAATTGCTGTGTTGAACATCCATGAAAAGATCCTCGATGTGGATGCAAACTTTGATGTCGTCTTTTGGCCAGTTGCCATGGATGCAAAATACAAAGATGTCGAAGCAATGGAAGATGGTTCAATCCTCCTGACATTATTCAACGGCGCAATTCGGAACGAGGAGAATGAGCACATCGCTAAACTCTTGCGTAAAAAATCAAAAATCCTCGTTGCGTTCGGTTCCTGCGCAAATGAAGGATGTATGCCCGCCCTGGCAAACCTAACCCCAATCGACGAAATCGTTGAAACCGTTTATTCCACGATCTCTACAGATAACCCCCAGAACATACATCCTCAAGCGAGCTATCAGGCTCCAGAAGGGGAATTAACTATTCCTAAGCTGTTTCCAATCGTCCGCACATTGGATCAAGTCGTAGATGTGGATTATTACATGCCCGGCTGCCCGCCAGAGTCACATCAAATTGCTGCAGTGATTGATTTGGTTATCCAGGTCCTGCAGGGTAAAGCAGAACTACCACCCAAGGGAAGTGTCATTGGGGCAGGACCATCAACCGTGTGCGACGAATGCACCCGCAAACGTGGATTAAAAACCATCCGAGAATTTAAGAGAATTCAAGATGTTCAAATCGATCCGGAAATTTGCCTACTGGAACAAGGCATCTTATGCAGTGGACCGGCAACCCGAAGTGGATGCAAGGCTCTTTGCCCGGCGGCTGGCTCCCCTTGCATCGGATGTTATGGTCCAGCCGAGGGTGTTTTGGATTATGGAGCCCGATTGCTTACTGCAGTTGCTTCGGTGATCGATAGCAACGATCCAGAAGAAATCCAGAAGATCATCGAAGGAATACCTGATCCAGCCGGAATGTTTTATCGTTTCAACCTGGCAGGATCCCTGTTACGAGCTAGTAAACCCGCCTGGGATATAAAGTAGGAGGCAGAAATGGAAAGAATATCAATTGATCCAATCACTCGTTTGGAAGGTCATGGTAAGATTGACATCTTCTTGGATGATGAAGGCAATGTCGCCAACTCTTACTTTCAAATCCCAGAATTACGGGGTTTTGAACGTTTTTGTGTCGGCCGCCAAGTAGAAGAGATTCCTATCTTGACCAACCGTATTTGTGGTGTCTGCCCTGAAGCTCATCACATGGCTGGAGCAAAAGCGGTGGACGCGGTTTATCATGTCGATCCTCCAAGAACGGCAAAGATGCTGCGCGAACTGCTCTATAGTGCATTCTTTGTTGCTGACCACACCACTCACTTTTATGCTTTAGCTGGACCGGATTTCGTTATGGGTCCAGATGCACCCGTTGCGGAAAGGAATATCCTCGGAGTTATCCACAAAGTTGGTCTTGAAATCGGTGGAAAAGTGATCCAAGCCAGAAAATTTGGTCATTTGGTGATTGAGATGATTGGAGGTCGTAAAGTTCATCCTTGCACCTCCATACCAGGCGGGTTAACGAAGGGAATTACCGAAGAACAACGCCAAGAAATTGAGCAAATGGGACGGTGGGCTGTTGAGTTTGGTCAATTTTCCCTCAAGCTATTTGAAGATATTGTCTTGAAGAATTCTACCTATCTCGATCTAATCCTCGGCGATATATACACCCATAGAACGCATTATATTGGACTCGTAGATGAAAATAACAAAGTGAATTTCTACGATGGTAAAGTTAGTGTGGTTGATCCAGAAGGTAACCGGCTTGGAAAATACGCACCAAACGAATATACAGAATGGATTGCAGAGCATGTCGAACCTTGGACTTACCTAAAATTCCCTTATCTCAAGAAAGTCGGTTGGAAAGGCTTTGTCGATGGGAAAGAATCTGGGGTTTATATTGCCACTCCATTGTCTCGATTAAACGCCGCAGACGGTATGGCAACTCCGCGCGCCCAAGAAGAATATGAGAAATTCTATAAAACTCTCGGCGGAAAACCAGTTCACCAACGCCTGGCTACCCATTGGGCAAGGTTGATAGAACTCCTCTATGCCGCAGAACGATGGGTTGAACTGGCAACGGATCCAGAAATCACAAGTGACAACTTCCGCACTATTCCAACTGAAAAACCAACGGAGGGAGTCGGGATTGTCGAGGCACCACGCGGCACACTTACTCATCATTATTGGACAGATGAAAGAGGTATAGCTACGCAAGTTAACCTGATAGTCGGCACCACGAATAACTATGCCGCATTGCAGATGTCCACCAATAAGGCTGCCCGTGCTTTGATTAAAGGTGGTAAGGTCAATGAAGGAATTTTAAATATGGTGGAGATGGCTTTCAGAGCCTATGATCCCTGCTTTGGGTGTGCCACACATTCCCTACCAGGTCAAATGCCACTTGAAATAACCATTCGGGATAAGAGTGGTAACCCAATTCATGTCTTGAACCAAAATCTATAAATGGTGGATGGAGGTTGGATAACCCCAACCTCCATTGTTTATCCTTATGGTGAAGAAAAAAAGAACCAAGGTTATCGGACTAGGTAATCCAATTTTAGGAGATGATGGCGTAGGCTGGCGTGTCGCTGATGAGATAGAACATACACTATCGGAGAAAGGATATACTTTCCAGTGTCAAACTATCCAAATAGAAAAAGCGAGTTTGGGCGGGCTTTCACTAATGGAACTAATGATTGATGTTGACCAAGCCATTATCATTGACGCAATCGAAACCCATCAATTCCCAATCGGTACGGTTCGGAAATTAATGCTCGAAGACATCCCAGACTTAAACTCAGGACATACAGCATCAACACATGACACAAGCTTAGCGAACGCTATTGAAGTAGGTAAATTAATGGGAGCTCATTTACCAGAATCTATTTTTATCATTAGTATTGAAGCAGAAAATTTATTTGAATTTTCTGAAGAATTATCCCCACGTGTCGAGCAAGCAATCCCTCTAGCATGTCAATATGTTTGGCAAACTCTTATAGAATTGGAGAAAAAACCATGATTTCCCCAGAAACGCTTAAAAGATTTCCCTTTTTTGCTTCTCTCAATGATGAACAACTTAAACAAATAGCCATGATTGGCGAGGAAGTTGAATTCAATAAAGATCAACTCGTTGCTGCCGAAGGACAACCAGCAGATGCACTTTATGTCTTGACCGAAGGTTCAGCAGACCTATTTTTCACCATTCAGGATGATAAAACCAATACCAAACGACAATTCTTAGTTGGTGAAATCACCGCTGGTGATCCTTTTGGCATTACTGCATTATTAGAACCGTATAAACACCTTTCAAGTGTCCGTTGTACATCAGCTTGTAAAGCAATTTGCATCAACGGTCCTAAACTACGCGAATTAGCAGAGAATGATCCCGCCCTTGCGACAGTCATGTTGAAGCACATTGCCTTAGCTGCCCTAGAAAGATTGGATCATACAAGAGTCCAACTGGCTGCAGCATGGGCATAGAAATAGAATATAATATATTCAACAGCCATAAACTAACCTCGACCGACAAGGAGTGGATCCATGGTGACCAAAGAAGATTTGTTATATCGCATGGTATTTACATTGAAAGATGGCGCGCGTGTTTTGATCCGTCCGCTCGTAAAAGAGGATAAACAAGCGCTGATAGATTTGTTCACCAATATTTCTTATGAAGATCGCCGCTTTATGCGTCACAATGTCCATGATCCAGCGGTGATCAGTGAATGGATTGATACCCTCGATTATGACAAGATCTTCCCTATGATCGCCCTTGTCGGTGACCGAATCGTTGGAGATGCTACCTTACATTTCAATACTGGCACAGCCAGACATCGCGGGGAGATGCGCATTTTTCTTGCAAAAGATTTTCGCAATCGTGGTTTAGGCAATAAATTAGTGCAAGCCATCACTGAAATTGCTAAACGTAAAAACTTGTACATGCTGGAAGTTCAAATCGTGTTAGATCTAACCAGCGATATAAAAGCCTTAGAACGTCTAGGATTTGAGAGAAAGTGCGTTTTTGAAGATTATTTTATGCTCCCTGATGGGGAAATGAAAGATATCGTTCACATGATAAATCGCATTCGCCCCCTCCAAAACGAGTTCTAATCATTAAACCATTTGAAAGAAAAAGAGGCTGTCCGTTGTATCACGGACAGCCATTTTTGTATTTGGAAAAAGGGAATTATTTATTATAGAACCAGTTATAAGCGTAGTAACCGCTGCCACCTACACTTTGTATCCGAACTGCAATTTGGGACTTTCCCTGAAGTGATGCGGGGATTTGGACCTTGATAGTTTTCGTTCCACCTTTACCGGTTGTAAAGGTACCTACATTCGTCCCATTTACGCCAAGTGTACCAATCTTACCTAGCAATACTTTATATTTATCATTCTTGGGCAGATTGGTGATTTTCAAAGTCACGTTTTTGTTCTTCACCACGCTCACTACAGTAATATAAGGATAGCCATAATAACCACCCGTGTAGTTATATGCGCCGCCAGTGCCAGTATACTTGGTGTTATTGTAAAACCAATTGTATGCATAGTATCCTGAACCACTGGTGCTTTGCAGACGGATGGCAATTTGGTATTGCCCTTTGAGCGCATTCGGGATAGAAAATGTCGCAGTGAACGACCCGCCTGCACCGGTATTAATCGTGTCAACGACTACTCCATTCACGCCATGCGTACCAATGTAATTCATCATTACTTTAAAGGTATCATGGGCAGGAAAATTATGGGCTTTGATGGTCACCGTTTTATCAGTCTTGACACTCACAATTGAAAAGGTCGGGTAGCCTGAGTAAGCGACCGCTGTCTTCACCCCTACTCCACCGATGGAAGATCCTAACAATAAGCTCACCAATAAAATAGTTGAAACAATTATCATTATATTGCGCTTCATTTTTTTCTCCTTTTTCTAATAAAGCAACTTTTTTCTTTCCACTTTCTATCCGTTAAAGTATGTTATATTGGATTATTTAGTGGACCTGGTTTACACTTATTATCGGCAGTTGGCGCTATAATTTATTTTTATTTATACATAATTTACATTAAAATAAAGAAAAAAGCAAGTATTTTAGCAAATTCGTTACAAAATTGTAAGGAATTTTATATTGAGGAGTTTACTATGAGCGTGCTTACCCATTTCCAAATATTTGATTTATTAAATCGACCGCGCCCCTTATGGTTGGTTAAGGTTGATTTATCCGACTTAGTTCTTATATCGGTGGATCTCTCCCATTGCAATTTATCGTTTGCCAATCTCAGCCGTTCCGACTTGAACTGGGCAGATTTTTCATTCAGCAATCTGACCAAAGCCAATTTATCATTGGCGAATCTTTTTGAAGCCAATTTAAGTGAAGCAAATTTAGAAGGAGCAAATCTCACCCACACTAATCTCACCAGAACCTATTTAGCAAAGGCAAATTTGAAAGAAGCGAATTTAATTGAAGCCAATGTTTCACGTGCCATTTTAACGAAGGCTAATCTAACCAATGCCAATCTCAATTTAGCTAATTTATCCAGAACAGATCTCAGTAAAACGGATTGTACCAATGTTAACTTTAGCCATGCGGATCTTTACAAAGCAAATCTATTTGAAGCAAACCTTTCGAATGCCAATTTTCACGAAGCAAACCTAACCGGCGCCGATTTAACCGCAGCGAACCTCCGAGGTGCAGATTTAACTGGCGCAATTTTGACGAATGCTGATTTAACGGATGCTATTTTACCAGATTCAATGATAAAATGACATAATCTATCCATTTTGTTGGTAAACCAGATGAAAAATACTGTTGATGTGATTTGGGATATTTGCCAAAATTGCACGACCTGCCCTCCACTCACGAACTGTAAGTTTCGAGCCATCATCCGAATTGACCCAGATTCACCACCTGTCATTGAATACAGTCGTTGTAATGGATGTGGAAAGTGTATTTTGCTCTGCCCCTATCATGCTATCGTACAGCCAAATGGGGTTCAATCTCAATATCAGAAATAAAATATTCCTTTTTTATAGGTAAAAATGTCCTATGGAATCAAATCCACTTGTTGCAACTCAAATTATCCAAGTAAAAAATAACCTTGTAGAAACGAATCCTTTATCTATTGTAAACGAAACCCGTTTAGGCTTAACGGTCAATGGGGAACCGTGGCTCTCATTTCTATGCACACCATTGCAACAAATTGAGTTAGCAATTGGTTTTTTATACAATGAAAACATAATTAATTCTCTCCCTGAAATCGCCGATGCCCGTCTTTGCGAAGCTGGTGATAATGTAGATGTCTGGTTGACATTTTCCGCTGAAAAACCAAATTCGTGGTTGAGAACTTCAGGATGCTCTGGCGGATTTACTGCAGAAAGCTCTCCGAAAGGGAATACGACCATTCCAGTAACAATAACCTTAACCCATAACGAGATATTTGAACTGGTCCATCAGCTCTTTGAACATCAACGCTTATATCAAGAATCTGGAGGCATTCATATCTCAGCTCTTTCAGATGGAAAAGATTTAATCTTATCCGCTGAGGATATTGGCCGGCACAATACCCTGGATAAATTAGCAGGCTTGAAATTGTTGCAACAAATCACGATTCCAACTAAAATATTAATAACATCCGGTCGTGTGACATCAGAAATGATGCAAAAAGCATTACGCTTGCAAGCAGAAATTGTGATAACGCGCACATCCCCTAGCGCAATGTCCATGCAAATGGCACAAGAGAACGGGATTACTTTAATAGGGTATGCAAAAAGAACACAATTTAATATCTACACTCACCCAGAACGAATTCTCCCTTAATTAAAATAGGAGGTCAAAGGATGAATCAATACATCGCAGCAATCGATCAAGGAACCACAAGCACTCGCTGCATTCTCTTTGATCGAGATGCAACCATTGTAGCCAGTGCACAGAAGGAACATCGGCAAATTTACCCGCAAGCAGGTTGGGTAGAACATGATCCTTTAGAAATTTGGGAACGCACCCAAGAAGTCATTCAACAGGTGATCCAAACCAGCCGCATCCAACCCAGCCAAATCGCTGCGGTCGGTATTACAAACCAAAGAGAAACAACCATTCTTTGGGATGCAAATACTGGAAAACCCTATTACAACGCGTTAGTATGGCAGGATACGCGTACAAAATCAATCTGCGATGAATTAGAAAAAGAAGGGGGACAAGACCGTTTCCGCCATCAGGTTGGGCTACCCTTAGCAACCTATTTTTCTGCACCAAAAATAAAATGGCTTCTTGACCATCTCCCCAATCTCCGCAAGGAAGCGATCCAAGGAAATGTATTGTTCGGTAATATTGATACTTGGTTATTGTGGTGGCTTTCTGGTGGACCTCACAAAGGGGTTCATGTAACGGATGTCACGAATGCGAGCCGCACCATGTTAATGAATTTGAAAACGTTAGATTGGGACGATGAAATCTTACGCATATTCGATATCCCGCGTAATATTTTGCCCCAAATTCTACCATCTAGCCCTGTCCAACCCTATGCATTCACTTCTAAAGACGGACCTTTTTCAGCTGAAATACCCCTCGCCGGAGATGTCGGAGATCAACAAGCTGCCCTTATTGGCCAAACTTGTTTCGATATCGGGGAAGCAAAAAACACTTATGGGACAGGTTGTTTCATGCTGTTAAATACCGGTCAGAAAATCAACCAATCACAAAAAGGATTGCTCACTACGCTTGCCTATCAATTCGGGAACCAGGCTCCAAATTACGCGCTAGAAGGTTCAGTAGCAATTACGGGCGCCTTAGTCCAATGGTTAAGGGACAATTTAGGATTAATATCCAACTCCCAAGAAATTGAGGCATTAGCACGCACGGTAGAAAATAATGGCGGCATTTATTTTGTACCCGCTTTCTCAGGGCTGTTTGCACCATATTGGCGGGCTGATGCACGTGGTGTTATTGTTGGACTAACCCGTTATATCAACAAAGGACATATCGCTCGTGCTGCTCTCGAAGCAACCGCCTTTCAAACTAAAGAAATATTAGAGGCAATGCAACAAGATAGCGGTGTTACATTAAAATCATTAAAAGTCGATGGTGGTATGGTTGTCAACGAACTGCTCATGCAGTTCCAGGCAGATATTCTCGGTGTACCCGTAATCCGCCCAATGATTACTGAAACAACCGCTTTAGGCGCTGCATTCGCGGCGGGATTATCCGTTCAGTTCTGGCATGATTTAGATGAGTTGCGTAAGCACTGGAAAGTTGATAAGACTTGGTTGCCACAAATGAGCGTGGAAGAACGCAACCAACAATATAAAAATTGGTTAAAAGCAGTAGAACGTAGCTTTAATTGGTTGTAAATCAGATTATTTTTCATGCAGACATCCATAAATAATTTGGAATCAAACGGGAAATGGTGGGTGTTGTTATCCATTGGCGTTGGCACGTTCATGTCTGCCTTGGACATCAGTATCATCAATACAATATTGCCCATTGTGACGAAAGCGTTTCAAGCAACGGTAAATCAAACTGAGTGGATTTCCTTAATTTATTTATTGTTCGTCAGCGGGTTATTGCCTAGTTTTGGTAGATTAGGAGATTTAAAAGGGCATAAATCCATTTACTTGACCGGTTTTTTCCTGTTTATTTTAGGGTCTTTGCTTTGTGCTTTGTCTCCTTCCGTTCTTTCTCTGATATTATCCCGTGCTTTGCAAGCTTTCGGGGCAGCAATGCTCTCATCCAATTCTCCTGCCATATTAACGAAAAATTTTCCCCCAACCCAACGTGGTCAAGCATTAGGCTTACAAGCCACGATGACATACTTGGGTTTGACCATTGGTCCCAGCCTGGGGGGTTGGTTGACTGAATTATGGGGATGGAGAAGTGTATTCACAATAAATATTCCCGTCGGTATAGTCGCGTTTATGTTGAGCTCTCATTTTATTCCGAAGGAAAAACCCTATACGAAGATAGTGAAATTCGATTATACCGGTGCGCTCTTATTTTTAAGCGGCTTAACTTCATTGTTACTCGGATTAAGTATGGCATCGGAATGGGGATGGTTCTCTGCGCAGACAATCGGATTAAATTTATGCGCGATAATCTTGGTGGTTATCTTTGTGTGGTGGGAAAAACACATTGCTGAACCGATGCTGGATTTACATTTATTTTCCATTCCAACCATTTCTCGTTCTATTTCCGCAGCAGTGATCAATTATCTATGTGTTTATAGCAATTTGTTCCTCATGCCATTTTACTTATTGCAAGGAAGATCTTTTCTCCCAGGGCGTGCAGGCTTGATCATCTCGATTCAGCCGTTTATCATGGCTATTACCGCACCAATAAGCGGAACTTTATCGGACAAAATTGGCACGCGCATCCCAGCTTTATTAGGGATGATTATTTTAGCAAGCGGGACGATATTATTATCCCTGATCAATAACACTACCCCAATTTTTTTGCTCTTAACTTTTTTGGCTATTTTCGGTTTAGGAATTGGTATTTTTATCACCCCGAATAGTAGCGCTATCATGGGTTCAGCACCAATCAATCAAATTGGAATAGCTGCGGGTTTACTTGCCACGGCTCGCAATGTTGGGATGGTCCTTGGTATTGGTATTTCAGGAGCAGTATTTACAACCGTATTATCCCGTCATAACTCCACTATAGTGGATGGAATCTTTCCAGCGATACACACTGCATATTTAGCAGCGTTTGTAATTTCACTATTGGGAGTAATGGTGACAGGATTTGGTAAAGATTAAGTGTTTTCGAAAGGAAAAGAAATTATGGTCAAAATAATTACCGACACAACTTCTGTCTTGCCCCGTCAAGTGGCTCAAAAATATCATATTCCCGTTATCCCGCAAGTGATTCACTTTGACGATGAGACATATTTAGAGGGCATCGAAATCGATAATGCAACATTTCTGCGTAAGCTTAAGAGCTCAAGAAACTTTCCCAAAACATCTGCTCCTCCTCCCGATTTGTTCGCACAAGAGTTTGCGAAAGTTCAAGATCCAAACGAGACAATTCTTTGCATCCATCCATCTGCCGAAGTGAGCGGCACTGTCCGTTCTGCAACCGTTGCTGCCCAAGACTTTCCAAATTTAGATATCCGCATTATCGACACGCGCATCGTCGCCAGTCCTCTTGCAACTTTGGTGACATTAGCTGCTCAATGGGCGGAAGAAGGACAATCCGCTGACGAAATTGTCGATCACCTGACAAAAATGGCAAAAAGTTGTCGCATCTATTTTTTAGTTGATACGCTGGAATATATGGCAAAAGGGGGTAGGATTGGGAATGCATCAGCATTGCTTGGAAGTGTTTTACAAATAAAACCCATCCTCACTTTTAATGATGGAAAGGTCGACGTTTTTGAAAAAGAAAGAACGCAAAAACGGGCACGGGAAAGGTTAGAAAATATCATTGTCGAGCAAATACCCAAAAATCAAGAAGCTTATTTAACCCTGATGCATGCGGGTATCCCGGATGATGTAGCCTTATTTGCCGAGCGACTCTCTCAACGCCTTTCTATTCTATCAATTCCCATATATGAAGTCCCACCTGCAATTATCACTCACGCAGGTCCAGGTGTTCTTGGCGTTGCCTTTTTTACCTATAACATTCAGAATGGATAATGAGCTTAGATTTATTGCTAGAACAATGGCAAAATAATAATGCTATACGAAATAATATAGTATATTGGGATAAAATACCACCGCGATCCGGGCAGTATAGTACATTTCCAGATGAAATAGAACCAACTCTGCATAACGCCCTCAACCAGCATGGCATCCAACAGCTATATCATCATCAGAAAGAAGCATTTCGATTTATTCAGGAAAATCATCACCTTTTAATTACCAGTGGCACTGCTAGCGGGAAATCTTTATGTTACAACCTACCTATCCTTAACCAGTTGATCCAAGATTCTTTTAGTTGTGCCCTCTATCTTTTTCCCACCAAAGCGTTAGCCCACGATCAAGCACAAAAGCTAAATGACTTACTACAGAGAATACCAGAATTTAATGACACCCAAAAGAAAAAACAAACTTCGATAATTGGCGTTTATGATGGAGATACCCCCCAACCACAACGCCAAGTCATTCGGCAAACTTCCCGCTTAATCTTTACCAATCCAGATATGCTTCATTTTGGTATTCTCCCCAATCATCCCCAATGGGAACGGTTGTTTTCTCACTTACAATTTGTTGTAATTGATGAAATTCACATTTATCGAGGTGTGTTTGGGTCTCATATCGCCAATGTTATTCGCCGCTTAAAAAGAATAGTCAATTATTATGGTGGAAGACCAATATTTATATTAACCTCCGGTACCATTTCCAATCCACTTGATTTCGCCACCCAATTAATAGAAGAGCCATTAATTAACCTTGCGGAAGATTCTGCCCCACATGGCGAGAAAAACCTCCTTTTTTACAATCCACCGATCATCAACGCAGAATTTGGGCTGCGCGCTCATCCTTTCCGAGTGGCGAAAGAAATCGTAAGCGATCTCCACCATCATCATTCCCAGACCATTGTCTTTGGAACAAGTCATCGATCGGTGGAACGTCTGTTAATCGAGGTTCGTCATTCCAGTAATCTGGAATCAGACTTAAATCCAGAACAAGCGATTCAAGGATATCGAAGCAGCTACTTACCACAAAAAAGAAGGCAGATTGAACAAGACCTGAAAAACGGAAAAATCCGCACGGTCATCACCACCAATGCACTCGAATTAGGAATTGATATCGGTGAATTAGAAACAGCCTTATTAGTAGGTTTTCCAGGTAGCATTGCTTCCACCTGGCAACAGCTAAGCCGAGCCGGAAGGAAGAATCAGACTTCCCTGGGAATAATACTGTTAACAGCAGATCCATTAGACCAGTACCTTGCTCGCAACCCGCATTATTTTCAACAAAGTTCTCCAGAGCAACCCTTGATCGACCCCAACAATCCCCTTATTTTGCTCAATCACCTTCGGTGTGCTTTAGCTGAAATGCCATTTGAAGAGAATGAGCGGTTTGGGAATGCAAGCCCTGACTTACTTAAAGCCCTCTTAGATGCACTACTCTATCAAAAAGAAGTAATCCATAATTCGAATAGATATTTTTATGTTGGTCACTCTTCCCCGCAGAATTTTTCTCTGCGAACCAACAGCTTTACGAACATACAACTTGTCTGCGAAAAACAAGGAGAAGAAGAACTCTTGGGAGTGCTGGACCGGGAGAGCGCAGACCGCTTAGTTCATCCTGGCGCAATTTACCTCCATGAGGGTGATACCTATCGGGTAATAGATTTAGACCTCGAAAATAACATCGCCAGGCTTGCTTCTACTAGCGTGGAATACCTCACCAATCCTCATGAGGAAAGCACAATCAATGAATTCACTCCACTGGAAAGCACCCAAATTCAAAATTCACTGGGGGGTAATTTTCGATTAGGGTTTGGGGACGTGGCCGTGACGATGCAAGTAACTGGTTACTCAAAAGTGGACTGGACTACCCATCAGGTTATCGAAAGAGTACCCTTAACCCTCCCACCCAGAACATTATCTACGAAGGCTTTCTGGTTAACAATAGAAAAAAATATGGTTGAAGCATTGCGTGAGCAAGGAGCCTGGACTGCGCAACCGAACAAATATGGAGTTGGGTGGGCACGTCAAAAAGCACTAGCACGAGCCCGTGATAATTATCGGTGCCAAATTTGTGGTGTTGAAGAGACGGACCGCTCTCATGATGTCCACCATAAAATTCCATTCCGCCATTTCAATTCGCCAGAAGAAGCCAATCGTCTTGATAATTTAATAACCCTTTGCCGAAATTGCCATCATAAGGTTGAAGTCAACCTCCGCGTTCAAAGTGGATTAGCCGGCCTGGGATATGCATTCCAACACATTGCTCCCTTATTTGCAATGTGTGATCGTAATGATTTAGGCGTTCATATTGATGCCAATTTTAAGTGGGTCGATCAGCTACCCACAATATTAATTTACGAGAACATTGCCGGTGGAATCGGATTGTGCTGGCGTATTTTTGAAATCGCATTAGAATTAATTCATTCGATCTATCATCATATTCAACAATGTCCCTGTAAAGAAGGTTGCCCTTCTTGTACTGGAGCAGTGAGTGAAAATGGAGTTGGTGGTAAAGAAGAAACGCTACTATTACTTAGAAAAATGACCGGCAATGAATGATTTATATCATCATCTAAAAGCGTTAGGGATCGAGGTAGGGGTTGATTCGATAGAACCAAAGAAAAAAGATCCCGATTTACCGGCTGATTTATTCGGTGGTCAAATCGTCGAAAATCATCAAGGTAACCTAATTCTAGTTGAGAAACACTTCAATCTTGACATCCCCCTTATCCATCATGCGATATCACCCATTTTCATCAAATGGGCGACTGCTTTAAATTTGGAGAGCGTAAATTTATCTGACTTTACCATCATCGATATCGAAACCACGGGTATGTTAGGCTGGGGAACCGTCTATGCTTTTCTTATCGGGTTAGGAAATATTACTACAAATGGGATTCTGATTCGGCAATATCTAATGACAAATCCAGCGCAAGAGATGGCTCAGCTCATTGAATTCGAAAATCAAATAGCAAAAGCCAAAGGCATCATTACTTACAATGGTAAATCGTTTGATATTCCGATCATTTCCAACCGATATCGCTATTACCGTACCAATCCACCATTTGAAGGTTTAGCCCATCTGGACTTATTACACCTAACACGCCGCATCTGGAAAGAACGCCTGCCTAATCGTGCCCTGCGAAATATCGAAGCTGAAATTTTGGATATCCAGCGTGCCGAAAATGATATACCCGGTTGGTTAATTCCCCAAATTTATTCCCAATACCTTCAGAGTCAGCAAGCGGATCTCCTCCTTCCGGTTCTTTACCATAACCAAATGGACGTCTACTCTCTTGCAAAATTGTTCCTATATTTTAATAAGTTAATCGAAAACCCAAACCTGACCGAAATAGAATATATACAAGATCAAATTTCCTTAGCTCGTTTTTATGCTCATCAAGAATACCTCGAAAAAGCCATACATCTCTACCAGACATGCATTGAGCGGGCAGAGGATAGCTCTCAAAAAATGCAAATCTTCGAAGAATTAGCAGTCATTTATAAAAGGTCAAAGGATTATTCCAAAGCTGTCCCGCTCTGGGAACAAGCCGCAAATTTAGGCAGCATTCATGCCCATGTTGAATTAGCAAAATTCTACGAGCATATTGCAAAAGATATTGAGACTGCAATGCGGATGACGCAAGCGGCAATTAATCTGCTTGATTCAAGAATGGAACATCCGATTGATAGATTGAACTGGCAACCTGAGTTACAATATCGTTTAGAACGTTTAAAAAGAATAAATAAGTCACACAAATCAAACGGAGGCAAGTCATGAAAAGCGGTGCATATTTGGAAAGATTATTGGGCGAGAAAGAAAAAATCATCCTGATCACTCGCCAGCATTGGTCTGTTTTAGCCAGAAAGGTTTTACTGGAAATAATCTTTATTTTGATCATCCTCATAGCTGCATTCGTTCTGACCGTCCTTTCCCACATCGCTGCAGTGATCATCTGGCCAATCGGGTTTCTCTTGATGATTGTCCCTATTATTACCATGACCCTCGATATTGCGAAATGGTCTAATTATCAATTCATTGTGACGAATCGACGAGTCATTCAAATCAGTGGAATTTTCAATAAAAATGTCATCGATAGCAACCTCGAAAAGGTGAATGACCTGAAATTAACCCAATCTTATTTGGGGAGAATTTTCGACTATGGTGATATTGAAATATTAACCGCCAGTGAATTAGGGGTAAATCTTTTCAAACAAATTGCCCAGCCAATAAAATTCAAAACAGCACTGGTTAACGCGAAAGAACAATTAGAACATGAAGGATTTATGCGCCCCGACGAAGTTCAGCAAGCAGATATCCCATCATTGATTGCTCACCTTGATCAATTGCGCAAACAAGGCATCATTACTGATCAAGAGTTTCTGGACAAAAAGAACGAACTGTTATCGAGATTATAGCCATAACCTAATGAGCCAGCTTATTCATTTTGAAGAATTAACTTGGCCCGAAATTGCTCGTTTACCACGCAATTGTCCCATCATCCTTCCATTAGGAAATGGATTTGATTGGCTAAAACTAAGCGAAGCATTATCCAATCCAACTCAGATAGCGCTATTACCCGCTTTTCCTTATGGTTGGCGCGGGAGTCTTCTACCGTTGCCAGAGCATATCCTTAATCGTTATATCGCCAATCTCCTCCAAAGCATTCGCGACGATGGTTTTACCCAAGTATTTGCACTAACCAATAGTGGAATTCAACTTGAGTTAGGCCCTTCCCAGATCGTACAACCCGTTGTCCAACAATCATATCCATTGTGGAATCCCTCCGATATTGAAAAAGTCGTCCTCATTCCCATTGGGCACACAGAACAACATGGATACCATCTACCACTTTCAACCGACACGGAAATCATTCAAGCAATAGCACAAGGTGTTATCCATGCTATCCCAGAAAAAGCTATATGCCTGCCCACGATGCCCTATGGAGTAAGCACCCATCGAAATGCATTTGCGGGAACGATGAATGCTGGTGGTCGCGCTTTTGAAGATTTTTATTTAGCTGTGATAGATGCCTTGGTTCTCAAAGGCTTCACTCGTTTTTATCTCATGAGCGGGCATGGTGGAAACTGCTCTTTTCTGGTTAATGTCGTGAAATATGCAGGTGAGCGATACCCACAAATTTTTTGTGCCACTTCATATCTTTATCTCAATACCCCCGAAGGAATCCGTCAATTAGAAACGCATCGGCAATCATCCATCGGTGGAATGGGCCATGCTTGTGAGTTAGAGACTTCTCTGATGCTGCTTCTCAAACCCGATTTAGTCTATATGGATCGGGTCATCGATGAAACGGAGTTTATCTCCACTCCTTCCTATTTCATGGATTGGATTGAGGGCGGAGCTCTCATCGCTAATCCACCATGGACAGATGATACTCGCACTGGCGCATATGGCGCGGGAAGCTTAGGAACGATCGAAAAGGGCCGCATCTGGCTTGATGCTGCTATCAAGGAAAAAATTGCTCACGTAGATGAGATTAATGAGCAATACCAGCGTCGGTTAAAGCGAAAAATTAATTTATAAATAATAGGGATAATAAGAGTTAGCACACGGATTACCCCAGGCTAAATAAATTACCTTTTCGGTTAAATCCATAACCAAAGCGTTAATGGTTTTCTCGCGATCTAAGGGGTAATCTTCTTTATCTGCATGATTGCAAATGGAATTTGGGAAATTAACATGGTCGCGCTGGATCGCTTGTAAGGTCTTTACTGTGTGCATTGAATTTTGACGGATCAATCGCAAAGCCCTGAAATAGCGCACCCGTGTGTCAATCAACTCATCTGGCTCGTATTCTATTGTTTGCATTCGGGGATCAAGGTAATGGTTCGTGTGTACAACCACCCCATCAGTACCATGGAGAATTGCAAAATTACGGGCAGATACCTCTACGTTATAAAGTTCACCGCTATCATGTGCTAATAAATGGTTATAACCAGCTGCACGGTGCGGGATCAACATGTGCCGTATCGCTTCTGCTGGAGTTCGGGCACCGAGAACCGCTCGAGAAACAATTACACGCGGAATGCCAATGCGGCTATCGGTTGGGTAAACCGAATCGCAGCATTGGGCGATACCGGCTGCATTCATGCCAATATTTGGCAATAACCCTCCATACGTCATCGCGAGAAAGGGAGGTTCATCCTCTGCTTCCACATGTACTAAATAAACATCACTTTCATCCTCAGGCAGCCAATCTTCATTATGCGCAACAAGGACACTACCATCCGCGGTCAGCGATTGGTTCACTGCAAAACTAGTGCATTTCGTTAGATGAAGGGCATCCATTGTTACCGCTTCCATTGCATTTAAAACCGCTAAATCATCAAAACCAACCCCTGCGCCTTCGGCAATACCTTGTAATTCGTCAATATATTGCGGATAACGCTCCTGAGCGAAGGGGATATATTTTCGTGATTGAATGATTGCCCCATCCCAAGTCAATTCCAAGTCGGTATACGTGCTATCTAATAAAAGACGAGCGCTTTCCAAACTATGTTTTACCTGATTGCGGCACGCTTCCCCAATTTGTTGTCCAATTTGCCGGTGTGTCCCTTTGACCGTGATTAATGGCGCTTGGCTGGTATGTAAGATACTGAGTTGTTCGGGTTGCATACGATCCGTCCTTTATGTCTTAATCTCCTCGAGATGGATTGTAAATCTGCGTATCCACCAATGATTTTGTTTACAATAATCAGCTAATAATGATATAGTGTGATCTTCTTCAGATTGAGGTGCAATGATCACGCCATGGATGGAGGCAGGATCAGGAATAAGGGTTAAATCATGGATTGAACTGATGATTTTAATACCATGAATGGTTTTATTGACCTTATACATATCGTCAATAATAATACCGATAGGATTATAACCGTACTCTGGGTGTTCTTGGATGTATTGGATAACAAATTCCACATTTTTCTCTTTGCCATAGATTAAGACTTTTTCGAACTTTTCTGACCGTTGTTGGGCGGAAAAAGCATCCAATACACGGAATGAATAGCGCGTGGCGATTAATCCAAAAAACAAGAAAACACCAAAAAATAAAAATATGGATACAGGAATATCCGCTGCGGGTCGAAATAATTTCACTGTTAATCCCAATAATACCGCACTGAATAGGGATGCTTTCCCGTAATTGAAAATGCTCTCTATTCCCAAATATCTCCACAAATCACGATAGATTCCGGATATATAAAAAGAGATATATGTACAAATTAAGACTAACGGCAGCGTCGACAAATAATTTTCGAACCCGGCTAAATTGACTGCAAATTTACGGGTGAAGATTGCCAAGTAAAAAGCAACGGCGATCATGAGGAAATCAAATACGACTTCTAATAAATTGCGGCGAATAGCAAATTCGACCATCCAGCCAGGTAAAACCGCAGTCTGATTGGTTTTTCCAACCTCACTAATTTTCATACCGGCTAGATATGTCGTGAAAATGAGTAAAATGATGATTATTAATGGAATCAATACCAAACTGAGGTCATAATCCAAAGATTCTAAAACCATCGCGCTGACACCGCAGATTATGGCGATTAAATACAACACAAGAATTACTTGTCTTTCATTCAATCCAAATGCAATGAGACGGTGTGAAGTATGATCCCTGCCCCCTTTCACTGGAGATTCGCCTCTAATGAGACGGGTTATAGTCACAAAAGTTGTATCGAGGATCGGAAGTAAAAATAATAATGTTGGAACACCCATCACGGCAAAGATATTAGATGCTTGCGGTTGACGAGCAATAGCCAGTAAAGCTAATGTGAAACCAATAAATTGACTGCCACTATCCCCCATGAAAAGACGAGCTGGCGGAAAGTTCCAAATCAGAAAACCCACTAAAGCTCCACATAACGAAATAGAAAGGGAAAATAATATCCAATCCTGATTCTTCCAAAATAAATAACTCAAAAAGCCACTTGCTATGAGGGAGATGCCTCCGGCAAGTCCATCCATATTATCTAATAGATTGATGGCGTTTGTAATTCCAACAAGCCAAAGAAATGTCAGGAGGATGTTGGGTAATTGGGCAAAAACACTATACCCTAATCTTGGTGTAAAGAATAGAGTGGTGTAACCCTGATAAATTACAACACTGGCCGCCAAAATTTGCCCAATCAATTTCGCTGCCGGAGACATTGGCTTTATATCATCTATTACTCCCAGTATAAAAATGATAAAAACGCCACTGATCAACCCAAATGGGAATTCATGCCAGTTTTTGGAGAAGGCAAAGGAAATCAATAACGCCAAAATTGTTGCAGTAAATATTCCAATACCACCAAATTTGGGGATTGGTTTTGCATGCCAGCGGTCACCTTTGGGCATATCGTAAATGTGATAGTTAATTAAAAGCTTACGAATCACCAGACAACCAAAAAAGGAGAAAATCAACCCGCTAAAAAACAGCAAAACGGCTATCATCCTACTGCCCTATTTTTTGAATCAATTCCTCAATTTGTTGTTTTTGGTCTTGCGGGCATATGCTCAAAGCGCGTTGGGCATGCTCTAAAGCCTGAGTTCTATCCCCGCTTCCAAAATATAATTGTGCTAATAGATTTTCATACTTCCAGGTCTCGGAACTATTCGGTACGTACGAAATGATTTGATGGAGAGCTTCAATTGCAACTTTTATTTGATTTTGATCCACTGCAAATTGAGTAAGGGTTAGTAAATAATTTACTTTTAATGATGTATCCGCCGTCAGATTTGCCGCCTTTTGATAATTGGAAATGGCATTGATAATGGCGTCAGTTTTTTCTTGTCCGGTTGTTCTTTTCGCTAGTGCAGCATAATATTCGCCAAACAAGTATGCAGTCCAATCATAGGTGGGATCGAGTTCATAGGCTTGGAACAATTTTTTCAATGCATCCTGGCGGGTATTTTCATTGTTCATTAACAACACAGCCCATTCATCCCAGAGTCTGGAACTATGCGGGCTGAGAGAGAGTGCTTTTTGAAAATAGATATTGGACTGTTCGAAACGCTTTTGTTTCAGTTCCGAATCACTAGTGTAAATCGACCACATACTATATAAACGGGCTAGGTTAGCTGTATGATCCGTGTTAAGTGGATTGAGTTTCTGAGCAGTGAGTAAATCATTTTCTGCTTGACTGAAAAACGCATCGCGTTGTTGAGCATCTTCAATCGATTTTCCTTGCTCTAAATAGGCGCGTCCTAAAAACAGGTAATAATAATCCTCGCGGGGAGCGAGCTCTATTCCGTGCTTATAGATTTCTATCGAAACAGGCCAAGTACCTTCTTTCGCAAACGGCTCAGCCAGTTTGAAATCGATATCCGCTTTGATGACTCTCACATTGCTTTGATTTACCACGAATACCCAAAGTAGAATCCCAAAGAAAAAACTTAACAATGCGATCAAAGATCCAAGATTGGACTGTATTTTTGGTAAATCGATAAGATAAAATACCAGCGCTAATAAGCCAAATGCAATAAAAAACCAAAAATAAAAATTCGAAAGCAAGCCCTCATAGCTGTTTACCCGCCCCAACACTTCTGTCATATTTGTAACTTGCGAAGCTGTGATTGCCGCTAATGCAGTTGCATGAGCAAACCAATATAGGAATGCTAGCATGATTCCGGAAACAATTATCGTTAACCAGTCGAGAATTAAGTCCGTTGTATGTTCTGAATGGAAATGTTCAGAAAGGAAGATTACACTCCCAATTATGCATGTGAGAGCGATCAGCAACAATACCCCCGGAGATGAAGTTATTTGGTCTGCACGCAGTTGTGTGAAAGACTCCCAAATAATTTGAAATGGTTGGCTTCCTAAACGACTAGAATTGATGAAATCGAAACCGATAACGATCAGAATGAGCGCCAATATCATCCCATATTGCAAGGCTGGCAATCTGTTACTCAATCTATTTTCTGCGGATACCTGCGGAAGGAATTTTTCAGTTCGTTTCTTGCGTTTCTTTTCTCCTATTTTCGCAGGAGAGGGAGCTGTTTCAACGACCGTTATTTCCGACAGCGGTTGAACCAAGATAACCAGAATTCCCGCCATCAACCAGAAATAGGTTCGGGTGACAACAATGGCAATCCCAAAATTAATTTCAATAAGATGCGCGACAAATACAGATAGAAGAGCGATCAGCAAAAGTACCTCAGCCTGATTATTATCTACAAGATTTGGCGTTTTATTCATTAATATAATTTTGTACACCAAATAGATAAACAGACCGCTGATCATTCCAATGGGAAATGCAATTCCAAAATACTCAATCCCTCTCCAAAAAACCATGAATAAGGAGAATGCAACGCCTAAACCGAGAATGAGTAATAGAAAGATAAGCTTATCAGTATGGGTTTCTATTAATTTAAGTCTCTTAAACCCATAATAAAAAACGCTGCTAAACAGCAGGAGATACACAATGAATCCGAAAACGCCGGTAATGACCAATGAATCCCAGGTTTCATTGTGAGAACGATCGGGTGAGGCATTGCGTTTTTCAACCAGAGTAAGTTGAGGCGGATAGAAGCGGTTATAGGCGACATACATACTCTCCGGTCCATAACCAATCAATGGCCGCAGGAAATAAAACTGGTCGGTGCGCCCATCTGGATATTCTAAAGGTTTGAGATTGCTGAACAGCTGGACAGCACCTTGCCAAATATACGTACGCACCCGAGCATTGTTACTTTGTGGATCCAATAACTGCCCAAAGCGGCCAATTGCGGGGTTTTCTTTTAGCGCTTCAAAAGGACTGTTAGGCAGATTAAATATTAATATAAAAAGACCAAGCAATAATGTACCCGCCACCACCAATAAAGCGGTAGTTTTTTGTTTCCTCCACCAAAACCACAACAAGGAAAAAATTAAAACGCTACTCATCCAACCCAGAGCAGGACCACGACTACCGCTAAAAAACAGCGCCACAACTTGTAAAATAATAAGAAAGAGATATATGGTTGATTTGGTAAAAGTCATCCAGGAGAATGTAGATTGCTCGGCTAATTCACCAAATGAAGAAATCACGCGGCTCAAAGTAAGTGGAAATACCATAATCAGATAAGCCGCTACAAAGATTGAATTCCCCATTGTAGATGCGATTCGCTCCGACACATCACCGCCCCAGGGAATCGGATCGAGATGATAGCGTTGCAATAATCCATACATCGCAATCGGAAAACTCACTGCGATCATTACACTGATCAATCGTTTTATTTGTTGAGGGTTTTCGAGATTGAAAATCAACGAGGCAAACAAAATCAAGTAAGAAAATGTCGTATAAGTGCCTTGTAATCGTTGATAAGATCCGAGCCAGCTGGTAAGCGGAACTACAGAAAACAATGAGGATATTAAATAACTTATTATCAATAAACTCACTGGGAACATCAAGGGTATCGAAAAAAATTTGTTAAAGGAAATGGTGCGCTTTAGCCCTGCTTTGCGCTGGTCAATTATTTTTACCAGCCACGCCAATGCAACCAGGGATGCAATGGACCTTAATAAAGCAATTTTATCCGGCTCGAAGATTCGACTGGAATATACGTTAAAATAAAGTGCAGTGGTAATGGCTGCGCTAATCCAGCCAGCTTCGATGA
>DAOTVW010000300.1:0-2286 GCA_034436035.1 Anaerolineales bacterium | reverse complement strand
GGCTGTTTGCATGTGGTGCTTGAGTTCGGCGGTGATAATGACCTTGATATTGCTCAATAGTATTCCCGAAACGATTCAAGCATTAAACCAAAACCTGGAAGATTAATAACCCCATTAATTCAAAATTTTAATTTGACATTGTCGGGGCTTTATGCTATTATTAAGCTAGCAAAACGGTTGCGCAACCGATTACGTGTAATATCGCTCGACTTTTAGAAAGGGTTTGGGCACGGCAGATGAATCGGATTACGATTAAAGATGTCGCCAACCTGGCCGGGGTTTCAAAGACAACGGTTTCGCACGTTTTGAATCAAACCCGCTTTGTGCAGGAGGAAACCCGTCAGCGGGTATTGAAAGCGGTAGAGGAATTAGGCTACCGGCCCAGTAGCATTGCCCGCAGCTTGGTCTCCAAACGCACGAAGACGATTGGTTTGCTCATTTCAGATGTCGGTAATCCTTTTTATCCAGATGTAATTTTGGGGGTAGAAGAAGTTGCGTTAGCAAACGACTATTCGATTTTTCTCTGCAATACGAATTATGATTTGCGACGTGCTTTAAAGTATATTCACACCATCATCGATAAATCGGTGGATGGTGTTTTATTTATGTCCAGCAGCATGACGCTGGAAATGGTTGAAGAGGTTACCAAGCATCAAATCCACGCTGTTGTTCTCGACTGGGGGGCAATGAATCTAGAGGAAATGGCATCCACCATTACGATTAACTTCGAAGTCGGGATTCAACAGGCAATTCAGCATTTAGTCGAAATTGGTCATCGCTATATTGCCCATGTCAGCGGTCCGCTTAATTTATGGACAGCCCAGGTGCGGCGGGATGCATTTCTACGAGCACTTCAGAAATTTGGTTTAGACTGGGAGAATGCGGTGGTCATTGAAGGAGATTTACGGATTGAAGGAGGCAGGAAAGCGCTGGATGAGTTGATGAAACTCGATCCCCGTCCAACGGCAGTATTCACCGCTAATGATCTGATGGCGCTTGGTTTGATTTGGTCTGCCAGGAATTATCAATTGAATCTTCCCGCTGATTTGTCGGTCGTTGGGCTAGATGATATTGACCTTTCGAGCAAAGTCACCCCACCGTTGTCTACCGTGGCAATGCCGCGCAACGAAATCGGAAAGATGGCAATGAAAATGTTGTTAGAGTTGATCGAAGCAGGTGATAGCGGTAGTAAACAAAAGGTTATGGTGGATACTGCATTCGTGCTTCGTCAATCTACAGCTCCTTTGCTGTAAGGTTTGGTTCTTGGGATGTTTTGAAAGGAGGTGGTTCTATCGCCGATAGCTAAAATTGCTCAACAATAACGGTCAACCTATTTTATATTCTCATCTCGGATTGGAGGAGAAACTATGAAAAAACTATCTATCATCTTGCTGGTCGTCTTGCTCGCCAGTGCAATACTGACGGCATGCGCTCCGGCTCAGGCACCGACACCGGAAAAGATTGTTGAAACGGTGATCGTGGAGAAACCAGGTGAGACGGTCATCCAGGTCGTCACCCCTACTCCCGAACCGAAGCAAAAGAAGCTGGAAATCTTCCACTGGTGGACGGCACCTGGAGAGCGCGAGGCAGCGGACGCAATGTTCAAAGCCTTCCATGATAAATATCCGGATATCCAGGTTGTAGAGAACCCGGTACCGGGTGGTGGTGGCGTGAGCCATCGCGTTGTTCTGCAATCCCGAATCATCGCTGGGATACCACCAGACACGTTCCAGACCCTGGGTGGCGCCGAATTGAAGAACTATGTTGATAGCGGCGCTTTACAACCCCTTGATGATTTGTGGAAAGAACTGGATTATGCTAGCGTCATCCCTGGCCCACTGGCAAAAGCGGTGACCGTCAATGGCCATCCCTATGTTGTGCCATTGAACATGCATATCCAGAACATCCTTTACTACAACATGAAACTCTTTGATGAGTTGAAGTTGACCGCCCCAACCAGCTTCGATGAACTGCTGGCAGCCTGCGATGCAATCAAGAAGGCAAAACCAGATATGGTATGCCTTGGTTTGGGCTCCAAGGAAAAATGGGGTGATGCCTTTGTGTTTGACAGCATTCTACTCGAGGATGGTGGTGCAGAGTATTATGTCAAACTCTACAAAGGTGAAATCGATGTGGCGAATGATCCCGTCTTCGCTGGTGCATTGGAGAAATTCAAGAAGTTAATCCCCTATATCAATACCGATCACGCTGGATTAACTTGGGATCAATCCGTTGCGCTGGTGGGCTCTGGCAAGGCAGCGATGGTTATTATGGGTACTTGGGCAA
>DAOTVW010000299.1:0-4092 GCA_034436035.1 Anaerolineales bacterium | reverse complement strand
TCATAAAAAAATTGGTCTATTGCGGTGAAAAATTCACGACTAAGGTGATCCATTTGGAACGCACGATCCGTCGCACCTTGAACCAGAAAATGGATGGATGCCTTATCCGATGGTGTGAAGCATTTTTCAGCAACGTCCATTACCCGTCCTAATAAACCATTACTTGGTCCACCAATCTCTCGCGTTACACGCTCAATATCAAAGCGAGTTAATTCAAAACTCAGGGCGTTGGTAATTGCTTCTTCTAGGTGATGGGCTTCATCTATGATCAAATAATCATAGTCTGGTAAAACTCGGTTACCCGTTGCAACATCTGCAAGCAACAAAGCGTGGTTGACAATAAGTAAATGAGAACTTTGTGCAGCTTGGCGAACCCGATAGAATGGACAACGTCCACCAGTTCGTTTCAAACAATTCTCTGCCGTGCAACCACTGTCTTCTGCAGATATTGTGTTCCAAATATCTCGATCAGCTGGGTTATTGAGGTTAAGTTCCGCTCGATCGCCGGTTTCAGTAAATTGAAGCCAAATCAATAATTTTGCAAGTAAACGAGCTTCGTCGGCATTCTGAGGCCCGCGGCGGTAGAAATTTTCGAAACGCCTTAAACAAAGATAATTCGACCGCCCTTTTACCACCGTTGCTTTTAAGTTCAAACCAGCTGCATTGAATAGATCCGGGATGTCTTTGTTGATTAATTGCTCTTGGAGGTTAATAGTATTTGTGGAAATAACCACTCGCAAGTTATTCTTCATTGACCAATAGGCGGCGGGAATTAAATAAGCCATACTTTTCCCAGTGCCTGTTCCAGCTTCGACAAGTACATGCTGACCGTCTGACAATGCGCGGGCAACTGCTTCGAGCATAGCAATTTGTTGCGGGCGGTATTCGAAATTTGGGAAATACTGGGAAAACGCTCCACCATGGCTGAGCAGAGAAGTGAGTTCTTCGATATCTAATCCCTGAAGGTTATCATTCCCTTGAAGAGGCGCATCAATCCCGACAGGCATGGTAAATAATGGGCCATTAAAGATACTTACTATTGCAGCAGGTGAAACTAATTCTTGAGTGCGTTCCCGCATCACGCTTTGGAATGCGTAATATCCTTCCCAGTCTACACCCTCTGTTATATGGACAATTTCTGCCAAGAGCTGGATAGGTAATTTTTGAATTTCTTCGTATAACTTGAGATATAACGCCCTTGTAACGCGGGCATCATCGAGAGCGCGATGCGTGGCTGGGATAATGATGCCATAATGTTGAGCGAGTGCAGATAACCCATAACGGCTTAGAGTGGGATTGATAACAGAGGCAATTTCATAAGTATCTAATATTTTGTTATTTAACCCAATCCGATATTTTCTTAAAAATGATAAATCGAATTTCACACTGTGTCCAAGAATAGGGTCGCTACCGATAAACTCCTCCAATTCAGATAAGATGTTTTGAATTGGAGGTGCTTTAATCAGCATTTGGTCTGTGATTCCGGTTAATTGTGTGATAAAAGGAGGAATGGGTCTACCAGGATTAATTAAGGCATGCCATTCTTTTTCAATCCGGCTGGCATTAAAACGAATAGCCCCAATTTCAATAATGCGGTCCTTTTGTGGATCCAGACCGGTAGTTTCAATATCCAGGGCTATGATGGATGACATGAACAGATTATATCTATTTATTGATGAAATGGGGAATTAATGCGGTAATTAAAGGAATTTATTAAGTAACCCCGAACCAGCATAAGCAAAAGTCAACATTTTAATGGTTTGCCCTATCCAGCACCAAAACATAAATTTCTTAAGCGGCATTTTAAGGGCTCCGGCTGCAATACCAGCCAGGTCGAAAAAGGGATTAGGAACAGTAGATAAAACCAAGATCGTCAGCGCCCCATTTTTCTCCATCCAACGAGTAAGTTTTTGGTAGACTTCACTATTTTCTACAATCACCCTGCCACCCAGACCTGCTAAATAACCGGTTGTTTCACCCGCGGTTGCACCTAAACCTGCTGCAACCGCGACTGCGAGGGGGTGGGCTAGGACTCCGCCCATCGTAAATACAATTGCTAATCCGGGAGCAGGCAAGATAACTGTTGCATAGGATAAGAAAGCCAATAAGAAAACACCTGGGTAACCCAGGTAAATTAATTTTTTCGCATCATTCCGAATGCTAAAAATATAAACACTTATCGCAATGACAAAGAGAATCATAATGATTCGCCAAAATAGCGAATATTTAGGGGAAGTAAAGATATTACGCAGGGTTTGAGTCACCGTGAAATTCACGCAGCAGGGATTTCACCCGAGCAACTACCATATCAATTGCCACAGAATTCAATCCTCCCTCTGGAATGATTACATCAGCGTAGCGCTTGGATGGTTCAACAAATTCTAAATGCATAGGACGTACGGTGGATAAATATTGATGAATTACCGATTCGGTTGATCTACCCCTTTCGGTAATATCGCGCTGCAGACGACGGATAAACCGGATATCCGCATCGGTATCAACAAAGATTTTGATATCAAATAATGGGCGTAATTCTGCTTCTGCAAAGATGAGGATCCCCTCGACAATGATAACCGGTTTAGGTTTAATTAATTTGGTTTCATTCGTTCGGCAGTGTGTTCGAAAATCGTAAATTGGAAGGTGGATTGGCTCATAATTTTTAAGTTGTTTAATGTGTTCAATCAAGAGGGAGGTTTCTAGTGAATTGGGATGGTCAAAGTTGATTTCTATCCGCTGCGCCTCGGGTAAGTTGCTTAAGTCCTTGTAATAAGCGTCATGGGGTAAATAGGCTATTTGGTCGACACCGACACGTTGTACAATGACGTTTGCAACCGTAGTCTTTCCAGAGCCGGTTCCGCCCGCGATTCCGATAACAAGTGGTGGATTTCGTTTTGGCATGGGTGTAATAATACAATATGAGCAGAAAGCCACCGAAGGGATTCGAACCCTTGACCTAACGTTTACGAAACGCTTGCTCTGCCTACTGAGCTACGGTGGCGAAAAATCATGCTGCGATTATACAAAGGAAATGATAGAATGGCAAGGAAGAAACCAATATCGAAGGATCGATTTTATATATAATCGAGGAGCGCGTTAATAAAATATGCGTATAGCTATGATTTCCTACCATACATGTCCATTAGCAACATTAGGGGGCAAGGATACCGGTGGGATGAATGTATATGTGCGCGATATAACCAAACAATTAGGCGCGCTTGGAATATCTGTGGATGTGTTTACGCGTTCTCAAGATGAGCATATCCCACATATCATCCATGAGTTGGGTTATGGGAACCGGGTTGTGCATATCCCAGCAGGCCCAGAACATCCCTTACCTAAGCAAACCCTGGTCTCATATATTGATACCTTTGTAAAACAAATTATTCAGTTTGTAGAGAGAAAAAATTGTCGCTATGATATTATTCATAGCCATTACTGGATGTCTGGAATTGCCGCATTAAGCTTGAAACAAACGTGGCATGTACCGGTTGTCCATATGTTCCACACATTAGGAAAAATGAAGCAAAGGGTGGGGAAAACAGAAGAAGAAAAAGAAGGGCAATATCGGATTGAAGGGGAAAATAAGGTCATCAAGGAAGTAGATCGGATCATCGCTGCCACTCCTGCAGAACTGGCACAATTGCAGTGGTTATACAACGCGAATGTCTCGAAGATAAACGTTATACCACCCGGGGTAGATGTTGCCCGTTTCTATCCCATCCCGCAAGATGAAGCGAAAGAGTTTATTGGAATTCCGCGTTGTCAACGTATGATCCTTTTTGTTGGGCGAATTGAACCCTTGAAAGGTTTGGACACCCTTTTGGAAGCTGTTTCCATCATGCATAAAAACGGTGATTGGTTTCAAAATCCGTTTTGCTTAATCGTAATTGGCGGGGCGGCGGAAGAGGAAATCGAAGAACAATCCCATGAGCAAGCGAGAATAAATGAATTACGGGAAAAGTATGGATTGCGGGAGATGGTCATATTTTTGGGAAACAAAAGCCAAGATACACTGCCTTATTATTATTCAGCTGCAGAGGTCGTTGTAATGCCATCTCATTATGAATCGTTTGGGATGGCTGCATTGGAAGC
>DAOTVW010000298.1:0-6451 GCA_034436035.1 Anaerolineales bacterium | reverse complement strand
ATGGCTAGTGCACCTCGACGCGCGATTGGCGTTGTTCACTCAAGTCACCAACCCAGGGCAATTTACCTCGCAAAGTGCGGATTTCTTTCTGCTCGTTCAAAAGGATGAGCAAACGTAACGCCTCATGTACGACTTCGCGTTTGGTTTTGATTCCAGTCAATTCTTGAGCGCGCTCAATCAGGTCATCATCCAGTTCAATATTCGTTCGCATATCTGCCTCTGATAATGTGTATAATAATACATTGGTATGTGTATTATACACTCGGGTAGTCCATTCGTAAATCTTCTTCACCTGATTGTTACAGTAATCACAGCAAACACAATGGGGTAGACAAGAAAGGAGAGTTCGAAACATATTTCAGTATTGATAACCCAAAAATCAAGGAATTCTCCGATTGCACTTTGGACATCATTGAAGGCGATTTTGACAAATAAATGTTTTCTTAATACCCATGTGTGTTTTTATGGATTATTTTAAAAAGTGCCATTTATTTTTGTTATTTAGTATGCTTTAGCATCCCTCGTAAGGTACGTCTTTCAAATTTATAGAATGGTTAATAGATCTTTTGCAAAGCTATCCCTACAGTTAAGAAAAATGCTGCCTGGATAATTGCATAAACTTATCAAATTTCGTTAATATGAGAATATATATGGGAAAAATTTGGCTTTATACCTGGCGGCGAGTCAGGCGCTTTATCCGTAGCGCTACAGGGCTGTGGCGACAATTTACCCGATTGTTAGGGAATATTGTAATAATTATATACAGCGCGTGAAAGGTCGGCGATCAATTTCGATGCGTTTTCCCAGATGAGCTGATCGGGGTGATGGAGGAAAACGACCAGCACGTAGTTCCCGCCTGGTGTGTAAACGATGCCGGCATCGCCAATGGTGTTGATGATACCATTAACCGCTACCCAGCCGTGTTTGTGGGCAACCCGCGTTCCGTCGGGAACACCGGCTTCGATAAGGACGCCAATTTTATTATTTACCAGTAAGTCTATCATTTGACGACATTCACTTTGGGTGATCTGTCCCGGAAAGACCGCTGGCAGGGAACCACCTCCGGTTTCGGCGCAGAGGTAGATGTCTTCTAATAGCATGCCTATGTCGGATGGGGTTGTTTGGCTGTACGGGTCTGGATCGGTGTTGACGTCAGTGCGTTGATTAGCCGGAGTTTTTACAGTTTCAAGCAATGGCGCGCCGGCATAGAAGTAACCAGCCAGAAAGGTGTTATCAAGACCGAGCGCCTTCATGTCATCCCGCACCACCAATGGACTGCGGTTATCGGCAATCACCCGATCCATTAGCCAATCTGCCGCTTCGTTACCCGATTTGTCGATCATATCTGCGAGGAGCTTGAGCGTTTCTTCATCGGGTTGTTCACCCAATCGGCGGAATACGGAGACCATAATCGGGATTTTAATGATGCTGGAGGCTGTGAAGGCAATATCTGGTTCAACGGATATGTTTTGGAGTTGTTGGTAGGCAAAATGGATTTCCTGCATATTTTGCAGATCGATCATGAAGAGCCCCACCAGTCCATCAAAACCGGATAAATCGATGGTTTGTTTGAGTAATATTTCCAGGTTTTCGAAGGCAGGTCTGCTGGCAGAGCTATTTTTCAAGGGCAGCAAAACGGTGCGGTTCGTCAAGGAGCTGAGTGCTTTGCCGATGATTGGGATGGCGCTGTCAATATCGAGTGTACTGCCTGATTGGCCAGGTTCAAAGTTAACCGTTCCGACAATGGGCTTAGCGGGAATGGGTGGTTTATCATAGCGGGTGGCAATTTCTTGTTCAAGGTAGGTGCGTAAACGTTGTTCGGAAAAGGATGCCCGCAGTGGGATTTCAGGTGGAGGGGTGGAGCGATTCCAGAGGTAGTCCCAAAAACCGCCCCAAAAAGGTTGTTGACTGCGCTGTATATCTGCTGCAGCTAACATACCTTCCAGGTCGAGTTGGAAATCTACAACAGCGGGATCGAGGTGGATGATGGCATCGCCGTAATGGATTTCGACGGGGATGTGATAGGCTTCGATAATGCGTTGGGCTGCTTGATCGCGGTTGAGCCCACCCACTGGAACACCAGCAATGATTTGATCGGGGGCATAGACCGATCGCTGGCGGCTATAGGAGACCAGTTGCAGGCTGGTCAGCACAACCGCAGCGATAAGAAAAAATACCGAAAACCATCGTAATGGTGAAAAGATACCTTGGTTTCTCATCGCCCGCTATCATACCACAACCTGTTGTGTGGTATGGGTAGAATAAATTTAGAAAAGTTTAATGTATGACATGGAAGTATCGTGTCGGGTATGGAGTCCCGGCCAACGCGTCGGGAGGGTGCGAAATGAATTTCGCGGTACCATGAGGTAACCCGAAATTTATTTCGGGGATTGTGCAATACGGATTGTCAGGTGTGGAAAGACCCCACATAAGTCGGTTTCAAACGACTTGTATGCCTTGAGCGGGGGATTTATCCCCGGCAGGTTGGTGAACGCATCGTCAGGTATGGAAACCCGACCTACGTGTCGTTGGGTATGGAAACCCGCCCTACACGTCGTCGGGGATGGAAACCTATCCAACAGTGGTGCAAGGCGTTATTTGGAGATGGAAAGTTTGATTAATTTACCACTCGCATCCAAGGTCAGTCGGGCATATTGGGTGTAGGTATGGTTTTGCCAACGATTTTCTTTCTTGAGGATGACGATTTTCCGCTCGCTGATTCCATTCTCTCGCGATTTCGCACGCTGATTTTGTGAACTTTGTGAAAAATGTTTCAGGCCACAGTTAACGGTGCAATTCGAACAACTTCCATGGCACTCACTTCCATTTCCTAAAATGGATAGTTGGGCTTGATCCATACCTGGTAGATATTTCTCGACCATTTTCTTTATCGTTGATTCGACTTGTGGCGAAAGCTCGTTTGGTTGACATGCGTGCATCCCCCGGTCACAGATGGCGTACGGCACGGATTGGATCGTCTTGGCATGCCGTATCACTTTTGGGGTGGAGGTTTCATAATTGATTTGAGTGAGTGGATCGCCTAAGAGTATAAAAGAAATAATCGTCTTCTGATCCTCGGCGTCCAGTGCTGATTGGTTCTTCCCAGCTGCTGGTGCTGCTAAGGATAGTTTTGCTTGGCGTAACGCTTCACCCGCTGGGATGCCATTGTGAATATTTTTCCAAAAAGCTTGCGCGAGATAATCTGCTGCAATCAGGGGGGTGCTGTTGGATCCATACGCTGTGGCGGTTGAGCCAACAAATGCCAGGCAACCCTTGCTCAAAAAGGATAAAGCAATCGAATCATATATTTGTTTATTGGTGAAGTTTGCTCCAAAACAGGCTTCACTGAATATGATCTTGAACGCGGGATGATTGTTCTGCAAAATATCTCCCGGTTGTAAGGCGATGGGGTGATCACTTTGGGTTGGATCGTAATATCCAGCTTCTGTCGGGTCGCTTTGCCCAAACCATTCTGCTGAATCGATCAAGCCATGCAGGTTAAAGTAACCATTACTGGCTTGGGGCAGTTGGATATTGGGTGTGCGGGGAAGATTTTCCACCGCTGGATGAGGAACCATCGTTTCTTTGTTGTGTACGATGCTGTGTCGCACAAGGCGTTGCTTGGCAGCCTGGGCAGGCTTGATTTTAGCAGAATTCTGAGGAGAAATGAGCATATTCTGTGGGTTGCCTATCTCCCGAAAAACAGCAAAGGAGGCAAAACGCCAAGCTGCGGCAGTATATCCAAAACTAGAAGAGTTAGGATTACGGTGGTTAAATAAGGCGGATAAGAAAGTAAACCAAGAAAAGAACCAATCCAGGGAAGGATATTTCGATTTCCAATTGAAGGGGTTGTAAGGCTTATTTTGATGTGCTTGAGTAATCTGGCTCAGGGCATCGAGGGCAAATTGAGCGTTTTGAGGTGGGGTGGGAATTCGTCCCAGAGGCCAGTCTAATACCAAATAATTCTCATCACGAGAGCCGTATGGGTTGTCACTGAGGATTTCTTCATCTCCATCCTCGACCGGGTTTGGCAATCGATGGAAAGGAATGATTTCATTCCCACCTACGATTAATAGTGACCCAATCATTTCCCCTTGGTTGGCTAATTTTTGATCGAGGTCGGTTAGACAATGTTTGATTTGCCAAGGGTCACTGGGTTTGGCACACGCCAGAGCATTGATTTTATTCGAGGAGGGCAAGATTTTGCCTTCATCAACATAGTAGATAAAACCACGCCAGCCGATATGACGCTGCACAGCCTGAAGGAGATTGAAGAGAGCACCTTCAATTTGTTTTTGGACCCCAGCTCCGAACAGCGTTTGTAAGGGTTGACTGGCGGATAAAATCACATATACCGGTTGGCGTCCATCCAGGTTGGCTAATTGCGGTTGTTTGAGTTGTTGGCTGATGTGATTATATGTTTCAACAATGTTTTCCACTAACGGAGATTGAAGCGGATTTTGTGCTTTTTCCACCCCGATATCTTTGGCTGTAGTAGGCTTTTGGGGGATTGCATCGAAATCAGCGATGTTTTCGACAGGAGGAATCTGGCTTTGTTGCTGGAAGGGTTCGGTTGTTTCTTGCAGGATGTTTTCGGGTAATTGGTTCAAACCGAGATAAGCGGCAACACCAGCCGGAATCGGAATATCTAATTTTTTATAGAGGGTATGTGGCCAGATAGTATAAAATGATTTATCAGTGCTCCATACTCTTTTAGCAACTTGGGCTGAGATATCTCGGGCTGCCAGGCTGTGGAGGAGTGCAACTGCTTTTTCCGGTGCACCTGTCTCCATGAGGCAATCCACATAGACGTAATTGAGATACAAACAATGGGGAAAATTGTCTAAGTAATGTTCCACCAGATCACGCAAAGCCTGCACCGGGAGTTGGTTTTTTTGATAGTTTTGGTACAGAAAGCGGATATGGGTGATGGCAATCAAAGGATGGTCTGGTTTAGCGGCGAGCAATTCGTGAACCGCTCGTTCATAATCTGGGAAGGATTCAATTTTTACACCCTTTTGCGAGGGTGTCAGGCTCTTTTCTAGGTAGTGAAGCTCCTCACCCCAGCGGTGAGCAAGGTCTTCATAAGGACGTTTCGGCAAGCCGATAGTTTCACCGCTAAGTGCGATTAACCATTCTTGGAATTCAAATAGATCAGGTGAATTCTTTATAGCTGCTGGTGGGGCAATCAATTTGCGGGTATCGTTTTGGATTTGTTGTTCGATTACAATGCGCGTTTTTAGTGCTTCGAGATACTCTGGATCAAGTTGGAGAAGCTCGTCTAAAATCGAGGCAGCCAGTTGCAGATGACCTTCTTTGGCGCGCGCAAGTCCGTACCAGTATTTGGCATTGAGGTCTCCCGGAAATTCGGTCAACCAGTCTAAAGCCACTTGGCTGGCGAAGCGATATTCTCGCTGGTGGATGGCAATTTTAATCAGGCGTAAAATTTCATGCCGTTCGAGGGGGCGGGTTAGATTGAGACGAATTTGTTTGGATGTCATAGTTATTTTTTCTCTGACGTTTTTCGATGGTGTAGTAGGTTAAGTGCAACAACTGCGCCAAGTTGACGCTGGATCGTCAGGTTATTCGGTTCAATTTTTGCTGCCTGACGGAACATTTGCTCCGCATTGGGATAATCTTTTGCATCTTTATAAAGCAACCCAGCCTTAAAACATGCTTTGGCATTGTTGGGGTCGATTTGGATTGCCTGTAGGTAATTGCCTAAGGATCGATTGTAATCACCCCGAGCCGAATATACTTCCCCAAGCAAGAAATAGCTTTCTGCGTCATCTGGATTTAACTGGACTGCCTCACTCAGGTGATGGACGGCTTGATCGAGATGTCCGCTTGTACTGAACAGTTCGCCTAAAACCCGGTGACAAAGGGCGTGTTCACGGAAATTGCAGTGTGAGAAGGGTTGATGGCAAATTCTTAGAGCAATTTGAGCTGCGGTGATCGCTTCTTCGATATGTCCCGATTCCGCTAAATAATTTGCATATAAACGTTGGATGCCCACGGCATACGGGATCTTTTCGAGGAAATCTTGTAAAAGCGAAAAAGCTTTCTCCATTCCCTGAATTTCTCGGGTCAAGTGTACCCGCTCGATGAGTTCTGTTTCGAACTGTAATTCAACCGGGAAGGCATCCTCATAGATACGAAGTGCTTCAGTGTAATTTCCCTTGAGAATGGCTAATTTTGCTTGATTCTTATGGATTTCGGAAGCCTCTTGTTGGCTTTCCAAGGCACGTGCGATTAGCTCTTCTGCCAAGGGGACATCACCCATGGCTAATGCAAGCTCTGTTCGCCAACCCAGCGCAAGAAGATTGGTCGGGTCTTGACTGACCGCTAAATCGGCAAACTGGACAGCTGTGGTCGGATTCTGTGCCGAAGCATAAGCTTGGGAGATTAATACCTTTAACTCAATATTATCGGGATAAAGTTGGTAGGCGGT
>DAOTVW010000297.1:0-1779 GCA_034436035.1 Anaerolineales bacterium | reverse complement strand
TGGAGGTGGCATAGAGATTTCCTGAAGAATCTGCCATTACAATTCCTCCCGGCGCAAGGAGAGGGATGGTGACAGATGAGCGAGCAATGAGTGAGCCATTCACATCCAATTTCGCTCCCGGACTCGTCGTCCCGATGCCGACATTACCACCATTGGGAACAAGATAAGTATTTCCACCACTATTAATTCCGAGTCTTAATACTCCCGAACCAGGAACTCCTTCATAGATATTAAAATCTCCGGACGCAAAGTGAGGTCTAATATTAGCTGAAGATGCAATGTCTCCAGTACTATTTGCATAGAACTTTAATGTTGTAGCACCACTTATTGTAAGTTTTTGGTCTGGATTCGTCGTCCCGATGCCGACGTTGCCTGCAAAAATAGCAGAATATGGCATCACGTTGGCGGCAGGGTCGAGGTAGTAGTTTGTGTTGTCGCGATCATAGTAGATAGACGCATTAACATTGCCGTTTACATCCAACTTTGCGCCCGGCACTGTCGTCCCGATGCCGACGTTGCCGGCATCATTCACAATCATAGTAGCAGGATAAGTATTCGTACCAAAAACATCAGCGGCAGCACCGCGCAGAGCAACAACATCTGAAACTGAATTCATTCCATCGTTTTGTGTTCCAATTACTAAAGCACTATTTTCACCCGTTGTGCCCCAAAATGCATAAGTGCTATTTGAATCATAATAGGTGAGATAACCATAATCACTTCCATAATTTGACCTTGAGGTAAATACGATACTACTTGCACCTCCGGAAGTAGGATGTTCAAGGAGTAAATCCCCCTGCGTGGCACTCAAAAGATTATCTTTATAAATAGTTAATGTTCCATTTGGTGCTGTCGTCCCGATGCCGATGTAACCATTTTGATCAATCATCATTTGTGCTTGAGCTCCTGTTGAGTAATTGTTAGTTGTTGCAAAGTACATCTTTGTGCCATAGCTGCCACTTGACTGAACATAGATGCCTGCTTGAGCAGTATTTACAGGCGCTCCTTGTCCTCCAAATGTAATAGCAGTTGAATTGCCTGCAGTGGATGGAGCTTCAATTCTAATTGTTCCATGTGTAGTGCCAATTGTAGGATAGCTGTATGTGAATTCTTTTTGGACGGATAATGCTGAAGGCATTACATTTCCTGCTGCATCAAGATAGTAGCTCGGATTGTCTTTGTCGTAGTAAATGCTGGCGGAGATGTTGTTCATTGCATAGGTGCCTGCAGAGAGAGTGCCGGTTACATTCAAGTTCCCAGCAATTGTAGATGTGCCTGAAACATATTGGTCTCCGGCAACATAGAGTTTGTAGCTTCCTGGATTCGTCGTCCCGATGCCGACGTTGCCGCCGTTTTGAAGAACCATTCTTGGAACCCAAGTACCGCTTTGATCTTGTTCAAAAGTTAGATTATAACCACCAGTATGTAATCGATACTTTGCACTAGTAATATCATTCAACACCAATGCTGTGCTAATATCTCCTCTTCCTAAAATAACCTGGTTATAGGGATCAGCGGACAACGCTCCGTTAATATATCCTGAAACGTATAAATTTTGACTTGTAGCTATTCCTCTAAACGTTATAGAATTCAAATCAAGTACCTGATAGTAAGGGGGGGTAGCTGGATTATAAGTTGCACTTGAGGATAAATAAGCTCCATTTGTGCCATATATGGTTATTGGACCTGGATTTGTTGCAGAATTCACATATATATCAAGATAAGTTTGTGCATTTCCATCTGAACCGATACGAATTTGCGATACTGGTCCATTGTTAT
>DAOTVW010000296.1:0-1551 GCA_034436035.1 Anaerolineales bacterium | reverse complement strand
ACCTTGATACCGGCCTATTCAGAATAGGTGAAAACAACCTAGGTTTTACTACTGGTGGTATCCAAAGATTCAATATCTCTGATACCGGCGCCTCCCTTTCAATACCCTTTGAACTCACCAATACCGCCTCTATTGGTAACACCCTATTTGTCCAAAACAGTGGAAATGTAGGTATTGGGACAACCAATCCATCAAGCAAACTAGATGTTGCAGGTACTGCTCAACTCAGAGGTTCAGCAGGAGGTATAGGGTTATATGTTGATTCAAGCGGCAACGTAGGGATTGGGACGACGGGGCCGGGGGCGAAGTTAACCATTAGGGCGGTTCATCCAGAGACACCATTATCTATTAACTCGGATGGATATCAGGGAATCCAGTTTAGGGATAAGGATGGGGGTAGTAGCGATTCTTATATGATTGGCCGAGCAAGCTCTAAATCCGATACTCCATTCTTAATATCGAATGGGATTAGTAATTTTAACGGGGGATTTTTTGCTGCCTATGGCAATTATGGTGAGGTCGCCATTGGAAATGATGTGGATATGGATGGGCATCCTGGTTCTACTTTACGAGTATTTGACAGTGGGACAGGGGGAGATACAAGACTTGTTGTAAGAGCTGGCCCGAGCCAGACAAAAAATCTTCAGGAATGGCAGAATAATGCTGGTACTGCGTTAACAGTAATAGATAAGAACGGCAACGTCGGCATCGGGACGACGAGTCCAGGTGGTAGATTAGATGTTAAAGGTTCGGGTAATACTTCTGCGACTTATGGATTGAACGTGCAAAACAGTGACGGGACAAGTTTAATGAGAATATTAAATAACGGCAACGTCGGCATCGGGACGACGAATCCACAGCGGAAATTAGATATTGTAGCTCCTGCTTTACAGGCTTTCCGAATAACCAGAGACATAAATTCTGCTGACTACTTAGAAATAACAACCGGTGATTGGGGATCGGGTTATGGTGCAACTATTGTTGCCCCTAGTTTAGCCATAGGAAACGGAACAAATTATTTTGCTGCTTTCAGAAATAACGGCAACGTCGGCATCGGGACAACGGGACCGAGTCAGAAATTAGAAGTTAATGGTAATATTTCTATTTATAATAATGGTTATACACCCCTTATTTTAGGCTCAGCTTCTAATAATGAAGGTAGAATTAGTTATCGCAATAACTTTTCTCTTCAAAATTCCCAAACCGGTCGAGTCACTTTATTTGTTAATAGCTCAGAGCTTTTTGGTATTGGTAATAGCAATACGAACCCTGATGCAGTGCTTGATATTGACCCACAATCAACTTACGGCGATGTTATTAGTTTAATTGTTGAACAAACAGCAGCAACGAATCCAAGCTCAGATATTTTACAAGTTCGAAGTCATGGAGCAAGTAACGGTAATTTGTTAACTATTAATAATCAAGGCAACGTCGGCATCGGGACGACAGGACCTACCACTAGATTAGAGGTTCAAGGTGGAGCAGGTAAGTTTGGCGATGAGTTAATAGTTACCAATGCCTTACAAGTAGCTGGCACCTCTACTGTTAGTT
>DAOTVW010000295.1:0-28214 GCA_034436035.1 Anaerolineales bacterium | reverse complement strand
AATTAGGTATTAATAATATCACCCTAAATGAAGATCAAGCAATCCATGGGGCGGTTCAAACCTATCAACACGCGCGCATGTGTGCAGATCTTTTCAAGGCGCATCGTGACGAAATTGATGGTATCTTGATCGTTTTGCCAAATTTTGGTGATGAAAAGGCTGTTGTGGACACAATTAAATTTTCGGGTTTGAATGTGCCTATTCTGGTTCAAGCATATCCAGACGATTTACAAATGTTTGATGTGTCAAATCGACGCGATGCATTTTGTGGAAAAATTTCAGTATGCAACAACCTCCGTCAATATGGGTATCCTTTTTCTATAACCGAATTGCATACAGTTTCACCCAAATCAATTGAATTCAAATCAGACTTGATTAAGTTTTTGGGAGTTTGCAGGGTAGTTCGCGGGCTTCGATCAGCCAGGTTGGGTGCGGTTGGTGCCCGTCCTAATGCTTTTAATACAGTCCGTTACAGTGAAAAGCTATTACAAGAATCGGGAATAACCGTTTTGACTGCTGACCTTTCTGAAATTCTTGGAGCAGCTACCAAGTTAAAAGATAAGGATGTTTTAGTCAAAGAACAACTTGATAAGATCATGAATTATCTTCCCACCAACGGTGTGCCTACCGAATCCATTATGAGAATGGCAAAGTTTGGTGCTGCATTAAATAAGTGGATGGTCGAGCTTGATATTCAAGCAACAGCAATACAGTGTTGGAATTCGTTACAGATAAACTACGGTGTTAATGTTTGTACATTGATGAGTATGATGAGTGAGGAGTTGATGCCTAGTGCTTGCGAAACAGATATTACTGGTGTTGCATCAATGTATGCATTGCAATTGGCAACTGGAACACCAAGCGCATTAGTGGATTGGAATAACAATTACGGGAATGATCCTGATAAATGTGTTCTATTCCATTGTGGCAACTGGGCAAAAAGTTTTATTCCGAATGCTCGTATGGAATATGCTAATATTCTTGCAACAACCCTCGGCAAAGAAAACACATATGGTGCAATCAATGGACGCAAACCAGCGGGACCGTTGAGCTTTGCACGCATTTCCACGGATGATCAATTTGGGGTGATTAGAACATATGTAGGGGAGGGAGAGTTCATAGACGATGAGCTCGACACATTTGGCAGCCGGGCAGTGGTCCGAGTTTCACAACTTCAAGATCTATTGAAATACATAGTGAAAAATGGGTTTGAACACCACGTCGCGATGAGTGGTGCTCCTTCTTCGCAAATTCTTGCGGAGGCTTTTGAAACCTATATGGGTTGGGAGGTCTATAACCATTCAGATAGAAGATAATTTGAAAACGGTCACACAACGGAAAGAGAAATTGGTAATTTGGAATCCGTGAGGTTCGGGGGTTCGAGCCCCTCTGCGCCCATGTTTTATTTAATGCAGCAGATATCCCGCTATAATCGCAATTTGCCCTAAATGATAGGTGACCGTTACCAGCAGTTCACTTCCCCGAATCGCTTCGGCAAATTTGTCGTGGGCAAGAATCGAATCGGATATATAAAACAGCATTGCCCCCAAGCCGGTTAACAGTGATGCAGCGGGTAGCCAGGTCGAACGAAAAAAGGTTGTTACAGCAAAAACAACCATGAGACTGAGGGCTGTCATATAGACGATAATTGGCGGAATGAGCTTTTTCCCATCGGTGGATTTCTGCAGACTTTGAAGAATGCTTTTGCTATTGATGATGGATATTCCGGCAATGATGAATAAGACTGTTAAAGCGGGAATAAGTGGGGGTAAACCTTTTTGATTGAAGCCGATGACATAGAATATTTGGGTGAAGAGGAATGCCACCAAACCAAATTGGAAAAAGGCAGAGTTGTGAAGAATCAATCTTTTCAATAAAAAAATATCACCCAATAAGGAAAATATTAACGCCAGACCTGTAAATGTTCCCCATCCATTCCAACCCTGCGCTGAAGAAAACCAGAAGATAAGAGAAAGGAGAACGAATGGTTTAGAAAAAATGCGCAACCGGGAATAGTCTTTCGAGACAGCAAACCAATCCAGAAGGGCAATGAGGATAGAAAGATAAAACCATATATTGAAAATGTTCGTTTGCACCTTACACCCCTATCAAAAAAGAAAATATTTTTGACAATACAGTCGGGGCGGGCGGATTTGAACCGCCGACCTCACGGTCCCGAACCGTGTGCTCTAGCCGGACTGAGCCACGCCCCGTATGATTATGAATTAAAATGATTATAATCGTTAGATAACCCTTTGACAAGGAATCCCGCTGTACGTATAATCAGGGTGTTTCGTTATAGCTATTGAATAAGGAGATCTCAATGAGTGCTGATAAAAAAGTTCGCGTCGCAATTATCGGAGTGGGTAATTGTGCTTCATCATTAGTCCAGGGGGTTTATTATTATCGTAATGCTGCCGATGATGAGTTTATCCCCGGATTGATGCACGTCAATCTGGGCGGTTATCATATTCGCGATATCGAGTTCACTGCTGCATTCGATATCGTTGATACCAAGGTTGGGAAGGATTTATCTGAAGCAATTTTTTCCTATCCTAACAATACAATGAAGTTTAGTGATGTGCCCTTTCTGAATGTACCTGTCTCAAGAGGGATGACCCATGATGGGTTGGGAAAATACTTATCCCAGATTTTAAAGAAAGCTCCCGGGCCTACTGCGGATATTGTCGGAATATTGAAAGATACCCATACCGATGTGGTGATTAACCTCTTGCCAGTCGGTTCAGAGATGGCAACCAAATGGTACGTTGAGCAGGTATTAGACGCAGGTTGTGCTTTTGTTAATGGTATTCCGGTTTTCATTGCAAGCCAGGAATATTGGGCGAACCGTTTTAGAGAGCGAAAATTACCGGTTATCGGCGATGATGTAAAAAGTCAGTTAGGAGCCACCATACTTCATCGTGTGCTAACGAATTTGTTTGTCGATCGAGGTGTGCGGATTGACCGTACTTATCAGCTTAATTTTGGTGGCAACACCGATTTTATGAACATGCTGGAGCGGGAGCGTCTGGAATCGAAAAAGATCTCTAAGACCGGTGCGGTCACCAGCATGATGCCTTATGAGTTGCCGCATGATCAAATCCATGTCGGCCCAAGTGATTATGTACCATGGCTCACCGACCGCAAATGGTGTTATATTCGCATGGAAGGGACTACTTTTGGAAACGTGCCCCTTAATCTGGAAACGAAATTGGAGGTTTGGGACTCACCAAACTCAGCCGGTGTGACGATTGACGCGATTCGGTGCGCGAAAATTGCCCTCGATCGGGGTTTGAGTGGTCCAGTTATTGGTCCATCATCCTACTTTATGAAAACACCACCCAAACAATTTCGTGATGAAGTAGCACGAGAAATGACAGAAGCTTTTATCCGCGGAGACGGCCAAGCCTGAGTAATGGTATAATGAAATGGATTTACATCACTCGTTAATGCTCTACTGATGGAATTTAGTAAGACTAAATGAGAAAAAAAGAAAAACAGGTTATGTTTTTACAAATTTAGCTGTATTTACGAGTGTCGAAATTATTTTATAAAATTTATATAGAAAGTTAGCAGGAGTCAGTTATGTCTGGTCATTCGCATTGGGCAACCATTCGGAGAAAAAAAGGGGCAGCGGATGCCAAGCGAGGTCAAGTATTCACTCGTCTGGCACGGGAGATTGTTTTAGCTGCGCGTGATGGTGGAGGAGATCCCTCTGCAAATACGCGCCTTCAATTAGCCATTGATCGAGCACGTGCCCAAAATATGCCCAAGGATAATATTGAACGTGCAATTAAACGCGGCACTGGTGAGTTAAAAGAAGGCAATGCCCTTGAAGAAATTTACTATGAAGGCTATGGTCCTCATGGGATTGCAATGATCATTGAGGTGGTCACAGATAATCGCAATCGCGCTGTGGCAGAAATCCGCCATGTCTTGACTCGTTTTGGTGGTAGTATGGCGGAGGCAGGAGCCGTTTCCTGGCAATTCACGCGCTCTGCCTATTTCACCTTACCCAGCAAAGGAAATGATCCCGATAAAATTTTTGAGCTGGCAGTAGAAGCTGGGGCAAGTGATGTCAATATTGATGACGACATTATTGAAATCATCGGACCAGTTGAAGCATTCAATGATATCAGTCAGGCGTTGAAAAAAGCTGGGCTGCATCCTGAAGAAGCAGAGCTGAGAATGATCCCTAACAACGAAGTCGAGCTTGCGCCAGAAGAAACTATTCAGGTGTTAAAAGTTATCGAAGCGCTTGAAGAACTGGATGACGTCCAGACGGTTTATTCGACCCTCTCGATTAGTGATGAAGCCATGGCTCAACTGGAAGCTGCCTGATTGTTGTGATGATTGTACTTGGGCTGGATCCGGGTATTGCGCTGACCGGTTATGGAATTGTACGGGAAGAGGAGAATGGCGAAATTGTTTCATTGGATTATGGGGTGATTTCTACCCCCAGTTATTCCAATGAAACAGACCGGTTATTGACATTACATCAACGCTTATCTTCGATTATTCTTCTCCACCGGCCTGATTCCAGTGCGGTGGAGAAGTTATTTTTTCAAAAGAATACTCGTACTGCTATGACAGTCGGACAAGCGCGCGGGGTCGTATTGCTCACCCTGGCACAACAAGGTGTGAGTGTCTATGAATATGCCCCGGTGGAAATAAAACAGGCTCTAACGGGTTATGGCTTGGCAGATAAAAAACAGATCCAAATGATGGTTAAGATGCGCTTGGGTTTAGAGGAACTTCCGAAACCAGATGATGCAGCGGACGCCTTGGCAATTGCGATATGTCATATTCAATTTCAGCATCTGAATTCATGTATCTCAGGCGCTTCATAAATTTATATCAGGCATGAAACATGATTGCATCCATTAATGGGATTGTACGAGATATCGAACAAGATGGACTGGTGGTTGAAACCCATGGGATTGGTTTTTATGTTTATGTCCCCAACTCACTGAGAGATCTTTATCAAATCGGAGATACGGTTCATCTATACACTCAGCTCATCGTCCGTGAGGATGCTTTATTATTGGTTGGGTTTGATAAAAAAGAAACCCGCCTGCTATTTAATCTCCTTCTGGGAGTTAATGGTGTGGGAATGCGCCTTGCACTGGCTATTCTCTCGACGTTTGAAGCAGATATGGTGCGGAAGGCAATCATTCAAAATCAAGCGGATTTATTGAGCCGTGTTCCCGGAGTGGGAAGAAAAACTGCCCAAAAGATCATCCTGACATTGCAAGATAAAATAGGCACGCTATCTGAGGTAGATTCTCTTTCCCGCTTGGGAGAAACGGATCTGGCGGTTATTGAGGCTTTGACTTCATTGGGTTATAGTGTGGTGGAAGCACAGAATGCGTTGCAGGCGATTCCACGCGACACTCCTGAAGATGTCGAGGCGCGCTTGCGAGCGGCGTTGAGCTATTTCAATACGCCATAAAAAGCGAGTCATACAGGCAATCGTTGAACTTATTCAAAATAATTGGAAAAACAATATGCTTTATTTTACAGATTTCAAAGAAAGGTGTAAATAGTTAGAGAGTGATATGGACGGGAAAATAGCTTTTATTGGTCCTGGTGTGATGGCAGAAGCAATGATCGGTGGTCTTATCCGTCAAAAGCTGGAGAAGCCAGAAAATTTAATTGCCGCAGGTCCTAGTATTGAACGATTAACAGACCTTCAAAAACGATATAACATTGCCATCGAAATAGAAAATGCGAAAGCGGCTCAAATGGCAGAAGTTGTGGTCTTATCGGTGAAACCACAAAAATTGGATCGCGTTTTAAAGGGATTGCATGGCAATATTCAGCCAGGAGCCCTGGTACTTTCCATTGTGGCTGGGGCACCGATTGAAAAAATTTCTCAAGGACTAAACCATCCCTACGTGGTGCGTTCCATGCCCAACACTCCGGCACAGATAGGGGAAGGAATTACCGTCTGGACTGTTTCACCAATGGTCACCGAGGAACAAAAAGCAAAAGCAAAGCGGATTCTAACCGCCCTCGGTGAGGAGATTTTTGTCGAAGAAGAAAATTATCTCGACATGGCAACCGCACTTTCCGGGACAGGTCCAGCCTATGTATTTCTATTTATGGAAGCCATGGTGGATGCCGGGGTACACCTGGGGTTTCCCCGCCGTATCGCAGAACAATTGGTGGCAAAAACTGTGCGCGGCTCGGTAGATTATTACCTGCGCCGGGAAGATCAAGTTCATCTCGCCAGATTACGGAATGAGGTCACCTCCCCCGGCGGCACGAGTGCAGCAGCACTTTATTATCTCGAAAAAGCAGGTTTCCGAACAGCGATATCTCGGGCTATATGGGCTGCCTATGAACGCAGCCGCGAATTAGGTAAGGATGCCCGTGCTAGACCACCGGAAAACCATAAAGAAAATTCAGAATGAATGAATAACAGTTCATGAAAGCACTTTTTTCTAGCCTACTTTACAAGCACGCTGCTTTCGGGTATCATTTCATCGTTTTGAAAGCCAATGCTTTTGGTTTTTATAATAAACGAGTGCGATTATGGGATCGATTAAGAGAAAATAATAAAAGGGAGATAAGATGATCAATACAGAAAAAGTCCTCAAAGAATTGACCGAAGCGCATGGTGTTGCTGGTTATGAATCGCCTGTAAGGGAGGTGGTTCGTTCTTATTTGAAGAATTATGGAGAATTGAGCCAGGATAAATTGGGCAGCGTTATCTGTAGAAAACAAGGTTTGCAGGAAACTCCGCGTGTGATGCTTGCTGGACACATGGATGAAATTGGCTTTATGGTCAAGTTCATCACCGAAGAAGGATTTATTAAGTTTTTGCCATTGGGGGGTTGGTTTGATCAAGTGCTACTCGGGCAACGAGTTTTGATTAAAACACAAAAGGGAGATGTGGTTGGCTTGATTGGAGCGAAACCCCCTCATTTACTCTCGCCGGATGAGCGTAAAAAGGTGGTTGAAAAGTCTGAAATGTATATCGATATTGGCGCAACGAGCAAAGCTGAAGTAGAAGAAGCAGGAGTACGGCCTGGAGATGTTATTGTGCCGCGGGCAGATTTCGTTGTTCTCGCAAACCAGAAAACCTATTTATCGAAAGCCTTTGATGATCGCGTGGGTGTAGCGTTGGTAGTGGCTGCACTGGATAAATTACAGCAGATGGATCATCCCAATACAGTATATGGTGTTGCGACAGTGCAAGAAGAAGTCGGTTTACGTGGGGCGACAACCAGTGTACGGGCAATTGACCCTCATGTAGCCATTGTGCTTGAATCGGATATCGCTGGAGATGTGCCAGGTATAAAACCGGAAGAATCATCGGTGAAATTAGGTAAAGGTCCGACAATTTTATTGTATGAAGCTCGCATGATCCCAAATCAAAAATTACGCGATTTGATCTTGAACACGGCGCAAGAAATGTCGATTCCAATACAGGTCTCGTCTATTGAAGGTGGTTCAACAGATGGCGCAGCAATCCATTTGCATCATATTGGCGTCCCTACCGCTGTGATTGGTGTTGCCGCACGACACATACATTCGCATAGCTCGATCATCCATAAAGATGATTTTGAACATGCTGCCGATTTGTTAAGTGCAGTCATTAAAAAGTTAGATGCGGAAACCGTGGCCGGTTTAACAGATAATTCACAATTAGCCTGAAACTCGCTGCCAATGGTGAATCAGTGAGAACCCTTGTAACAAAATAATTTTGGAGGAAGTATGTCGGATTTAATCCATCAAATCTCATCGGAGTTACAAAAGCAAATTGAGACTTTCCAACCCGAGTACCAGGTTCGGGATGTTGGTGCGGTGGTGGAAGCAGGCGATGGAATCGCCCGTGTCCGGGGATTAAGTAATGTTCGCGCCCAAGAATTGGTCGAATTCTCAAACGGGGTGATGGGTATTGCGTTCAACTTAGAAGAGGACCTGGTTGGGGTGACTATCCTTGGAGATTACTCCGGAATTGAAGAGGGGATGGAAGTTCGTTCTAGTGGGCGAATTGCTTCTGTTCCGGTGGGTGATGGATTAATTGGCCGCGTTGTGAATGCCTTAGGAGAGCCTGTTGATGGAAAAGGGGCAATCCGTTTTGATCATTTTCGCCCAATTGAACGGATTGCACCAGGGGTTGTTTACCGAAAAGATGTAGACACACCGGTTCAAACTGGTATCAAAGCCATCGATTCGATGATTCCCATTGGGCGTGGTCAGCGTGAATTAATCATTGGTGATCGTCAAACCGGGAAAACAGCATTGGCAATTGATACAATCATCAATCAAAAAGGAAAAGATTTGTATTGTATCTATGTTGCCATAGGGCAGAAAAAAGCTGCAATCGCCCGCACTGTGGCTACCTTAGAAAAATTTGGTGCAATGGACTATACGATTGTCGTCGTCGCAGCTGCGGATGAGCCGGCTGCCATGCAATACATTGCCCCTTATGCCGGTTGTGCTATTGGAGAGGAGTTTATGGAAACCGGGCGAGACGCTCTTGTGGTATATGACGACCTTTCCAAGCATGCCTGGGCGTACCGTCAGGTCAGTTTATTATTACGTCGTCCGCCTGGGCGAGAAGCGTATCCAGGTGATGTTTTTTATTTACATTCCCGATTGTTAGAACGTGCCTCGCGTTTGGCAGATGAATATGTCATTGTTCCAGCTGCGTTTAATGAGAAATTAGCAGAGCTGAAAGATAGTGTAAATGGAGTGGTTTACGGTGGGCCAAGAGCGTTGCACGATGCACAAACTGCCTTGAAAGACATGGCAGATGCCGAAAAGTACAAAGTTGTAAAACGGAAGGGATCGGGCGGTTCCCTGACTGCCTTACCGATTATTGAGACCTTACTCGGGGATGTCTCTGCTTATATTCCAACTAACGTGATCTCCATCACCGATGGACAAATATATCTCGAGAACAACTTATTTTATGCTGGAATTCGCCCGGCAGTGAATGTGGGTATTTCGGTATCGCGAGTGGGTGGAGACGCCCAAACCAAAGCGATGAAGCAGGTAGCAGGGCGATTGAGATTAGATATGGCAGCATTCCGTGAATTGGCTGCCTTTGCCCAGTTTGGTTCTGATCTCGATAAGGCGACCAAGGCGCAGTTGAACCGCGGGCAGCACTTACAAGAGATATTGAAACAACCCCAATATGAACCGATGTCTTTGGAGCATCAAGTGATTGTTCTTTTTGCAGGAACGCAGGGTTATGCGGATGAGGTACCTTTAGAGTTGATGAAAAAATGGGAAACTTCTTTAATAAAGTTCATGGAATCATCATACCCTGAAATTGTGAAAGATATCGGGGAAAAGAAAATCATCAGCGACGAAACCCGCCAAAAACTCATTGCTGCATTAGACAATTTTAAATCCACCTGGCTATAAGGTTGTGCGATACCAGTAGTGGATAAGGAATAGAAACCATGCCAAATGCCAGAGAAGTGCGATTAAGGATTAAAAGTATCAAAAATATTTCGCAGGTTACCCGCGCCTTGCAAGCAGTGAGCGCAAGCAAAGTGCGTAAGAGCATGGCAGCGGTGATGCAAACCCGACCTTATGCTACAAAAGCCTGGCAGGTATTACGCGATATTGCTCGGCAACCTGGAAAAGAAAATTTGCACCCACTTTTAGTCAAGCGTAATGAAGTCAACAATATATTGGCTGTAGTGATTAGCGGTGATCGTGGCTTGGCTGGCGCATATAATACGAATATTATCCGATATACCCAGCAGCATTTTGTTCATTCCCTTGTACCCGTAAAATATGTTGCAGTGGGGCGAAAAGGACGGGATATGTTAATTCGTAGGAGAATGGATGTTATTGCTGAATTTAGTAACATCCCGGCTGCTCCAACATTTCAAGATGTCGCTGCGATCGGCCATTTAGTTGTGGATGAATTTCTCTCCGGTAGGGCTGATGAGGTTTATTTAATCTATACCGATTTCATTAATATGGTGAAGCAAGTTCCAACGAGTAAAAAATTGCTTCCCCTTGAATACCAAACCGGAGAAGGAAGGGTGCAAACCTTTGACCAAAACAACCATCATATTGATCCAGCATATATCTATGAACCGGGAGTTCATGCAATATTGGATCAAATAGTGCCTCGCTTCACCGCCTTACAAGTTTACCAAGCTATTTTAGAATCTCAAGCGAGCGAACATGCAGCTCGAATGGTAGCGATGAAAAATGCTACTGATGCAGCAACGGAGCTGGCAGGGGCGTTGCAGCTGGAATACAACAAAGCTCGTCAGCAGACAATAACGAATGAAATGCTTGATATCGCTGGCGGCGCGGAAGCTCTATCGGCAGAATTTTAAAAATGAGTATCGATACAGTTATACTAATATTCACGGAGGCAAGATGATAGCGGCAAAAGGAAGAGTTGTACAAGTTTTAGGGGGTGTTGTAGATGTAGAATTTCCCCCCGATCAGTTACCGGAGGTATTTGATGCTGTAGAAATCCCACGGGAAGATAAAGACCCGTTGGTTTTGGAAGTGCAAAAACACCTTGGCAATAATTGGGTGCGCTGTGTTTCGATGGATTCTACGGATGGATTACAAAGAGGCGCAACTGCTTTTGCAACTGGCAATCCAATTATGGTACCAGTAGGACCAGAAACGCTGGGAAGGGTATTTAATGTATTAGGTAAGCCAGTGGATCGCAAAGGCCCAGTAGAAGCGCACATGTATTACCCGATTCATCGTTCAGCTCCACCTTTTTCTGAGCAATCAACGCGAGTAGAGGTGTTTGAAACGGGCATTAAAGTAATTGATTTAATTGCTCCTTTCACGCGCGGCGGTAAAACCGGTATTTTTGGGGGTGCGGGGGTGGGAAAAACCGTGATTATCATGGAATTGATCCGCTCAATTGCAACTGTCCATCAGGGGAACTCGGTTTTTGCTGGGGTAGGAGAACGCACTAGAGAAGGAACGCAATTGTATCGAGAGATGCTCGAATCCGGCGTGATGAAAGATACCGTGATGGTATTTGGTCAAATGAACGAACCTTCTGGTGCTCGTTTGCGTGTAGCATTATCTGCTTTATCCATGGCAGAATATTTCCGCGATCAGGGCCGCGATGTGCTTCTTTTTATTGATAATATTTTCCGCTTCAGTATGTCTGGATCGGAAGTATCCGCTTTATTAGGGAGAATGCCTTCCGCAGTTGGGTATCAGCCCACTTTGGCAACAGAAATGGGTGAGCTTCAAGAACGGATCACCTCTACCAGGACTGGTTCAATTACTTCGATGCAGGCGGTTTATGTCCCAGCCGATGATTATTCTGACCCGGCGCCAGTGGCAACGTTTACTCACTTAGACGCGACCATCGCATTGGAGCGTGCAATTGCCGAGAAAGGGATTTATCCAGCGGTTGATCCATTAGCTTCTACTTCGCGAATTTTGGATCCGAACATTGTCGGTTTGGAGCATTACACCACCGCACGCGAAGTTCAGCAAGTTTTACAACGATATAAAGATTTACAAGATATTATTGCAATATTAGGTATTGATGAATTAAGCGAAGATGATAAATTGATTGTTGCGCGCGCTCGGAAGATCGAACGCTTCTTCTCTCAGCCATTTTTTGTAGCCCAACAGTTCACTGGTCAGGAAGGGCGTTATGTCCCATTGAAAGAGACCGTGCGTGGATTTCGGGAAATATTGGATGGAAAATATGATGACCTTCCGGAACAAGCCTTTATGATGGTAGGAACAATTGAAGAAGCGGTAGAAAAAGCGCGTAAACTTCAAGCCGTTGCTTAAGAATAAAATCGTTAGCTGAAAAATGTTCATGAGTCAGTGGATTAACAGGAGAAAAAATGCCAATTCGATGTGAGATCGTATCACAGGATCGTATGGTATTTGAAGGGGACGCAGATATCGTGATTTTACCTGGAACGGAAGGTGAAATGGGTGTTTTACCTAACCACGCGCCATTATTGTCCACATTAAAGTATGGGATTGTCAAAGTTCGCCATCAGGGGCAGGAAGAAGTGTTTACAGTGGCGGGTGGGGTTGTGGACGTCCAACCGGATCGGGTGGTAATATTAACCGATGCAGCCGAGAATGTAGAGGAAATAAACGTCGCTCGGGCTGAAGCTGCGAAGCGGCGAGCTGAGGAGATGTTAAAGGCCGGTCCTCCACCGGATCAGGATGAATATTTAGCCCTCGAAGCAGCCCTGCGACGATCGAAGTTGCGTCTTGATGCGGTCAAGAAGTATCGCGGACCAATCAGTCAAAGTTATTACAAACGGGAAGAGTGATTCATCCCTATGGCAATGTTTACCCGTGAATTTGGAATTGATTTGGGAACGATGTTTACGCGTGTGGTTGAGGGCAGGCAGTTGCTCTTTGCCGAGCCCACTATGGCAGCCATTGTTGTAGATGAACAAAAAATGGTAGCCTGGGGGCAAGAAGCCCTCGATATGTATGGGAAGGTTCCTGAGACAATAGAGGTTACGCGGCCTTTACAAAATGGGGTGATTGCGGATTATGAAGTCACCGAAAATATGCTTAAATGGTTGTTGCGCAAGATGAGTGGTCCTTTTCGAATCGTGCCGCCAAAGGTGATGATTACTGTGCCGTATGGTATTACTAGTGTGGAAAGCCGCGCTGTACATGAGGCTATTTTGGAAGCAGGCACAAGAGAAGCGTATCTGATCCAACAACCTTTAGCTGCTGCGATCGGCGCTGATATGCCAATTGGCACACCCAGCGGGAATATGTTGTTATGCCTCGGAGGCGGCACCACGCAAGCGGCAGTGTTAGCAATGTATGGCATTGTCGTGGCAGAAACGATGCGATCCGGTGGAATGGCATTAGATGATGCGATTGTCAACTACACTCGGAAGAAATACGGGTTGATTATCGGACAACTCACTGCTGAACAGATTAAAATCCGGATTGGGGCGGCGATTCCACAAGAACAGGAAGACGCGATGGATATTCAAGGGCAGGATCAGGTAACCGGATTGCCACGTGGAATCACCTTAACCACCGGTGAAATTGTGGAAGCGATTCAGGAACCATTGCATGATATTTGTGAGACCGCAAGACGAGTATTGGAAAAAACACCCCCAGAACTTGTCTCTGATATCATTGATCGTGGGATTGCATTAACCGGGGGAGTGGCTTTGTTGCGCGGATTGGACCGATTAATTACAAAAGAATTAGGAGTACCGGCATATTTAGTAGATAACCCTACTACTGCGGTTGCAGAGGGTGCGGCACGTGGAATTCAGATGGTTCCCATATTAAGGCGTAACTTACCGCAAACTTAAACGAAAAGCACAGTAATCATACTTCCAGGTAATAAGTCATTCGTTGCAAGTGAATAGATGGGTCTATGTATTGCACCTGGACATGCGAAGGAACACTAATGCTGATTGGCGCATAATTTAATATCGCGCGGATGCCACCTTTCACCAACTGATCTGCAACGGTCTGGGCTTCAGAGGAAGGTACTGCAATCATTGCAATTTTGATTCCAGCTTTTCGAACCGTTTCACTTAGGTTACGACTGTCTTGAACAATGAAATTACCGATTTTGGTGCCGATTTTTGATGGATCACGATCGAAAATCATCACTACCCGAAAACCACGGTTAGTAAAACCTTGATAACGAGCCAACCCACTGCCAATGTCCCCAGCACCGACTACGACAACATCCCAAACCCGGTCGACATGCAGGATTTGTTGGATTTTTTCGATCAAATAAGCGATATTGTAACCGGTTCCTTGCTTGCCGAATTCTCCAAATAAGGAAAGGTCTTTGCGTATTTGAGCAGCCGAAATGCCTAATCGTTCTCCTAGCTCTTGCGAAGAGGTGATGAGACGGTTTTCTTGTTCCATGCGTTGCAGCGAACGTAAATAAAGGGGTAAACGACCAACAACAATATCTGGAATTTTATTTTCTATCATACGGATTTGTCCTCAATAATAGGTTGGCTTATTTGTGGATAGGAGAATCCAATTCACTTCTTATAGATAAATTTTATCATATTAATGAATGGATAGTACAAATACGTACAAATAGAGTACAAGTAATTTTTATAATTACTCAGCAGAACTTTCATAAAAAAGGAGCTTTTTTTTGCGACTGAAGCAATCTCCAATCCAGCAGGGAGATGGCTTCACTGCTTTCGCCATGACGAGTGCCAGCCGGGAGATGGGTTCAAAATCTTGTTATGCTAGTATCTTCCAATAGCATGCTTGCAATAGGAGCTGAGTAGTTATAAATTTTTCTTTAATTCTCTGATAATTAAGTGCTTCGAATGTGGAAAAAATGGGGAATGGTATAATCAATTCTATCGGAAAATGATATCTTTTGAGTTAAATAGAAAATTTTGAGCAGAAATAAATGTTTATCGACGAAGCAGAAATAAGAGTGATATCTGGGAAAGGCGGTGATGGTGTTGTCCATTTTCGCCGAGAGAAATATATCCCATTTGGTGGCCCAGACGGCGGAGATGGCGGTAAGGGAGGAGATGTAATTTTAGAGGTCGATCCAAAGATCAACACTTTATTTCACTTTCGTCAGCAGACCTTGTTTAAAGCGAAAGATGGCGCCCCTGGCGGTAAGCAAAACATGACCGGACGTTCCGGGGATGATCTCGTTATCATGGTTCCACCTGGCACGCTGGTCTATGATAAAAATACAAATCGATTATTAGGTGACCTGGTCGAAGCTGGACAGAGATTAATCGTCGCGCGGGGTGGAAAAGGTGGCAGGGGGAACACGCATTTTGCCAACTCGGTACGCCAAACTCCGCGCATTGCTGAGAAGGGTGAACCTTCCGAAGAGAAATTGTTGCGATTAGAGTTGAAATTGATAGCTGACATAGGCATCATAGGCGTACCAAATGCGGGGAAATCGACTTTATTAGCGCGTGTAACGAATGCCAAACCTAAAATTGCGCCTTATCCGTTTACAACGCTAGAGCCTAACTTGGGGGTTGCAGTTTTAGATACCGAGACTATTTTGACAATTGCTGATGTACCGGGATTGATTGAAGGGGCTCACCAAGGTCTCGGTTTGGGTTTGGATTTTTTAAAGCATGTACAACGTACCAAAGTATTAATTCACCTCTTAGATGGCCTGTCCTCTGATCCCATCGCTGATTATGGGCAAATAAATAGTGAAATTGCACTTTTCGACCCAAATCTTGCGAAAAAACCACAACTCGTTGCGATTAATAAAGTTGACCTTCCTGAAGTTCGGCAAAAAGCAGTAACTCTGCAAAAGGAATTAATCAAACGTTTTAGGCTAAAGGAAGTGTGGTTAATATCAGCGGTAAGCGGTGAAAATATTCGACCGCTTTTATATAAAGCTGCCGAGTTATTGAAAAGTATTCCTGAACCAGAACCACAGGCTGAAGAAATTCCACTCTATCAAATGGAAAAAGATCCCAAAGAATTTTCGATAATCAAAACAGAAGAAGGGTGGCGTGTTGTCGGAGATGCTATTGAGAGAGCAGCCTCGATGACATATTGGGAATATCCTCAATCCGTGAGACGTTTTCAAAAAATATTGGCAACATTAGGTGTGGAAGATGCATTACGCAAAGCCGGTGTGCAAGAAGGGGATACCGTATTAATTGGGGAGTTTGAACTGGAGTGGAGTGATTGATGGATATTGGAGTTCTCGGGGGTACTTTTGATCCACCTCACCTGGGACACTTGATCTTGGCTGCGGAAGCGGTTCACCAATTAAAATTGAGTAAAGTATTGTTTGTCGTTACGCCATCACCACCACATAAGCAGGGATGGATTATTTCCTCTATTGCTGATCGGCTGAAAATGGTTGAGATGGCAATTGAGCTAAATAATGATTTCCAGATTTCGAGTGTAGATATCGATCGATTACCACCCCATTATGCCGTTGATAGTATGCACATCCTTCACCAACAGTATCCGAACGATCGCCTTTTTTATTTAATGGGTGCCGATTCTCTGCGCGATTTGCCAACCTGGCATTTGGCGCAAGAGTTTGTTTCGAGTTGTGATGGTATTGGAGTGATGCAGCGAAGTTTGGATGATCTGGAAATGCAAGAGTTAGAAATGAAACTTCCTGGACTCCATACCAAAATTATTTGGTTGACTGCCCCACGTTTCGATATTTCCTCGCGTGAGATCCGTGAACGGGTTCGGAATCAAGCACCTTTCCGCTATTTTGTAACGGAAAAAGTGTACCGATATATTATCGAAAAGAAGTTGTACAGAGATTGATTTACTCCTCGTTTGAAATCGTGATGGTGATTTCCAAAGGTATATGATCAGGCGGCAATATCCGAATCATACTCATCGGAAAAGGCAAAAAATGACCGAATGGTTTATCCTGATTGGGATCCTCTGTTCGGGAGAACCGAGATAGGGTGTCTTTGAAAGTATCCATCGATAATGAGATTGTCTGCTTGGGTGATAAATCATGATTTACTGGTGTAACCGCTGTTACCTGAACGATCAAATTAGAGCTGGAATGATTCGATTGATACGACAAACAAAGTGTGTTACCCGAATTAAAGCTATTCGTTTGACAGATTTTATAGTTGTTCACCCATCCTTTTTCGAAACGATGCCAAGGATCGAGATTGAGAGGAATCGTTAGGAGATGTCCGACTGGATGATTATAAATTATCTCCAGTTGATTTTGTTTTATTTGGATGAGTTTAGTGCGATGGTTTTGGAGATGATCAACACCAGATATATCGCGAAAAATAATGCTATTCTCTCCGATTTCAAAGAGGGGATACGGGGGTTCATCTTGGAGGGCAATGTTGTCAGGCCTTTTTTCTATATAAATCCCTTTACTAAAATCCCACTGTGAAGGATCCGTCTGTCCGTTTGTGAGCGTGAAACCTGGTGCAATAATTTGATGGAGCTGCCCATTTTTATTTTCATAAACGAATAGTATTCCTCCGTTGGCTGGGTCAATCCAGAGAAAGAGCCTTTGATTTGCCAGGATGCAATCCTTTTGTCCATCTCCACTGATATCCACTGGGCATGCCGAGATTGGATGGGGTTGTTGCATCCAATCATCCACAAAGGTATAAGCTGGCAACAATTTTGTTAGATTATTTTGTAATTTATACCAATTGGTTGGTCGGTCGAAAGGGAAAAGGGTATCTAAAAACAAATTGCGGGAAAGGGTTAATTCAGGTGAGTGAAGCGTTGGGAGAAAGCCTAAAGTGGTTGAATTTGCTGTTAAAGGCTCCATTGCAATCATTGGTGCTGTTGTCCTTTTCCATGATAATAAATCTTGGGCATTCATGACTTGAACCCACGGTAATTGCGTAATGGTTTCTAATGCATTCCGCGCGATTTGATAATCTCCCCATGTGGTGCGCGGTAGATCACCACCGATGGCGATGATGTTAGGTTTACCTTGATTATTCTCGATGGCCGCTGAAATGATTTCTTTTTTTAATCCGATAGCTAATCCATCATCGGATGGTTGATATGCTGGGGAAGAAATTCCGTGCGGGATTTCAAAGAGCCAATTACTACCAAACCGGCGGTTTTGGACAATGCTGTTTGTATCTTCGGATAAGGCAAAAAGCGCAGCATAATTCGCCAATTTAACATCGTTAGGATTATTGATGGGAAAATTTAAAAATAAGAATGGGCTTTTAGAAAAACCGAATTCATCCAATGTGTGTTGATAAAAATGATTCAAGAAATTGGTATCTATGGAATGATAGAAAGGATAATCCATTGGAAGATTGTCTGGCAATATGATTTGATTGAGAGCTGCCAAAGGAAGGATACTAGATAATTTTCCGCTGAAGTCTAAAGCAGATAGGCTGATTGGTTTTTTGAGGTCGAGCAGCACGAAGGGGATATTTTGCGCCTGTGCAGCTCGTAAGAGATTATATAAACCATGCCGGGCGCCGAGCGGTCCGGTGTGGGCTCCGTCCCAGCGACGCAACGCTTGAGCTGGAGTAGTAGCGGAATAAGTGTCCCAGAAAACAAATATCACTTTTACGGGCGCTGGAGGTAAGGCGGAAATAGCTATTGGGTCACTACGATCGAGCACTTGTTTACTTGAGTTCGAGATCACAAATATTTGAATCCGCCCATCATCTGGGATGAAAAAGTTTCTCTTCGAGGTATGAATAGCTATTTCGAGGTAATCTTGGTCGATTTGGTGAAAAACGGCTACCTGAACACCGGATAAGATTTGGTGTTGTTGGTTATAAACCTGAACCTGATTGGATCGAATTACCAGGTAGAATTCCCATGCCAGACTCATTGTACCAATCAGAGGGTGTTGGTTCGTCCCACCTGGAGAGGTGTCAAAGAAAATAAAAATCGAATCAGAGGAAGAAATAGAGCGCGCGAGAAAATCTAAACGTAGGTATAACTCTCCTTGAGGGCTTAACAGGGAGGGTTTACTCGATTTTATTTCTACAGCAATTATGTCACTGTTTGGAGTTGACGCGTCAATGGGATCGATATAACGCAGGTCTTGATTTTGCCAGTGGGGAAAGCCTATGGTAGTAGAAGAAGTACATCCTGCTGTAATAAGTATAAGAAGAGCGCAAATGAGCAGGAAGGTTTTACGGGAAAAAACTGCAGGCAATTTCTTCAATGCTTTTTATGGTGTTGCGAACCATGTTATTGAGTAAAAATACACAAAGGATACCATTTAAAAAAGGCTGATTCCTTTGTGTATATTATTTCCTTCTTTTATAAAGGGAAACCTTACATATACCCCCACCGCGACTCGAACGCGGGTTTTTGCCTCCGGAGGGCAACGCTCTATCCACTGAGCTATGGGGGCGTTTTTCTATCGGATTTTACCATAATCTGCCAAGTTTAGACGAGCTACTCAGTCCCATTTTCCATTAAAAATAGGCGACTTTATGACTGAGAATTGTTTTGAAAAATTAACTTCTGCCGGTGGAAAAGCACCCCGCTTGGGTCCACTCCCAGGGCTTTGATCACTTCATCGGGACGGGCATTTTTCTCTTGGGTAGAGGATAGGAAAAGGAAAAGTTGTTGATGTCCCTCATTGTCGTTTGGATACCGGGTGATAGCGTAGATAAAAGGCCTTATGTCAACGATTTTACTGCGCCGTTCAACTTGGATGGATGTTTGATTTAAAAGCGTAGTTACCCTTTCTTCTAAATCAAAGATGTCATCAAGGAAAATTGCCAGATATTCCGACCCAAGCAGGGTAGACTGCAAAGATGGCGCAGATATATCTACGAAGGATATCTGATTGATGGACAAGCCGGGAGGTAAGGTTTGCTTGAGGGATCGTGATATTTCTTCGATAGATATATTGCTGTCCAGCCATACATCCATAATCTCATTGGAGCTAGTGAACCCCAATGGAAGAGCGGATGCGATATTGATGCGAGGATGGTGTTTAAATCCTTGCGTATAGGAAAGGTGAAGCGCAGCCCGGCGGAACGTCCTCTCCCAAGTCCGGAAAAGATCCAGGTGACCGCAGAAGCGCATTGCATCGGTTTTTCCGAAGTCAATTCGTAACCGCATCATGTTCTATCAAACTTTCTTGTATTTTTGGCTTTACTTCGGGGCATTTCCAGCTGTCGCCAGGATTATTTTGCCGCAGTTGATTATATTTCGGCAAGATGCCGCATGCATAACATTGTGTACGACAATCGGGGCGCGTTTTTTCGGCGAGACTCCATTTATAATCTTCTAAAAGGTAATTTTTACGTACGCCAATGTCAATGTGATCCCAAGGGAAAGCTTCTTCGAGAGAACGTTCCCGATGGGTATAAAAGTGAGGATCTATTTGGTTATCCTCAAAAGCTTGCAACCAGGCAGAGAGGTTGCGTTGATCATTCCAGGCATCGAACTTAGCTCCCAATTTCCACGCTTGATAAATCACCGCAGACATTCTCCGATCTCCTCTTGATAACCAAGCCTCTAGGAAAGTTGCATCTGGTGGATTCCAGGTTAGCTTGATCCCTTTTACGCGAAGTTTTTCTTTTAGGAGCTCTAGTTTTGAAAGAATTTGTTCTTCCGAATCGCATACCGTCCATTGAAAGGGAGTATGCGGTTTGGGAATAAAAGTGGATACGCCAACATTGACCTGAGCGCGATGTCCGATATGTTTTCGTCCAACATGCAAAACCATTTTTGATAAATCGGCGATTGCTTGGACATCCTCAAGCGTTTCTAACGGGTGTCCAATCATAAAATAAAGTTTGATAGTAGACCAACCGTTTCGATAAATAGCATCAACCGTCTCCAACAATTGCTCAGTAGAAACCGGTTTATTGATGATACGGCGCATGCGCTCCGTTGCAGCTTCTGGGGCAAGGGTGAAACCGTTGCGGCGGGCTAACCCTAATATGTTCATTAATTCCACGGATAAGCTTTCGATACGCAATGAGGGGAGCGAGACTGAAAGGTAATCCGTTGAGAAATGGGAATTGATGGTACTAATCAACTCTATAATATTCGTATAGTCGGATGAAGATAAAGACAAGAGCCCAACTTCTTCATACCCAGTATTTTTAAGTGATTCCTCTATCGCTTTGATGATTTCCCCGACAGTGCGCTCCCGCACGGGACGGGTTACCATTCCAGCTTGACAAAAACGACAGCCGCGAGTGCACCCGCGCATGATTTCAATTGGAATACGGTCATGAATCGTTTCAATATATGGCACAATGAATTTCTCGGGAGGCGGGGGGAGTTTGGCAACGATCCTTTTTCGAATGACCGCTGGTGCACTAGGTTCACTGCAAACTAGATGAGAGAAGGTTTGATCCAGGTTGTAGGTCGCCTGATAAAAAGTGGGTACATAAACACCTTCCAACTGTGCTAAACGGCGTAAGAGTTCTTTACGGGCAGGGATAGTTTGGGCATCATTGTCATCATTGAGTAAATATGGATTATTCTTTTTCCAGCTTGCATAAACATCCAAAACCTCATGGATTACCTCTTCACCTTCTCCAATAACAAACGCATCAATGAAAGCATGCATGGGTTCAGGATTGAAAGTAGCGTGTCCACCAGCAATAATGAGCGGGTGGCGGGAAGTGCGTTGACTGGAAAATAGCGGAATTTGTGCTAAGTCTAAGATGTTGAGGGCATTGGTGAAGAGTGATTCGTAGGGTAATGTAAAACCAATGATATCAAAATCTCTGAGGGGGTGTTTTGATTCGAGTGCGTAGAGTGGTAAATTGGCTTGCCGTATTTGCTCTTCCATATCTAACCAAGGAGCAAATGCCCGTTCTGCCAGTGCGTCTTCCCTTTGGTTGATTAAATCATATAAGATGGCTAATCCCAAATTAGACATCCCAATGTCATAAATATCTGGAAAAACCAAACAAACTCGAAGAGGGATTTTTGCCCAATCTTTAAGGATTTGATTGAACTCTCCCCCGCTGTAGCGGCCCGGTTTTTGTACTTTGGGCAGGATACGTTGCAAGGATTGTTGTATGTCTAAGGAAGTGTTGACCATTATTTAAATCCAATCTACCGGTAAATTCATAATTAATGGAGGATATGCAGTGTTATCTCCGTTGATATCTATCTATGTATAAAATTATACCAGACAAGAAAGGTCAAAAATCCCCTGGGAGTTCCAGGGGATTGTGTTTTATTCGAAAACCCAACGGTCAATCTCCCGTTGCCATTGCACCAATTCTTCTGGTTTAAACCAGAGTGCAATTTCTGCCTCTCCATTTTCCGGACTATCCGATGCATGGGTTAAATTTCTGCCGACATCCAACGCAAAATCGTGTCGGATTGTACCAGGGGCAGCCTCTCGAGGGCGGGTGGAGCCCATGGTTTGCCGAACGGCAGCCACGGCTTCGGGACCTTCCCATACCATCGCCATGACTGGGGCAGAGGTGATATAGTCAATCAAACCATTATAGAATGGTTTTCCTTTATGGATTGCATAATGGGTTTCGGCGAGTTCTCTCGAAACCCGCATAAACTTAGCTGCCACCAAACGTAAGCCGCGATTTTCAAGCCGCGTAATTACTTGCCCGATTAGCCCACGTTGGACTCCGTCGGGTTTTACCAAAACTAGTGTTCTTTGCACAATAACCTCCGAATATGTGGATTGTTTAACGGATTAACTCCTCCGCTTTGTTGTAAGCATTAAGCGCTTCGGCAAGCAAATCTTTACGCATATAGGCATCTCCGAGGATTATCCACATTTTTATCTCCATGGGGTATTGATAAACCGCATTGGATAAATCGCTAATAATCGCATCTAATTCTTGCCTTTGTTTTATCAGAGCTGCATAGGCCGAAAGCGCAGTCTCTAACTCCCCCCCGTGCAACGCAAGCCGGGCATTGTTTAATGCACTGGTAGTTTCTTGCGGTTGTTCAAACTCTTTTTGCCAGGTTCCGGCTGTTTCGACTACGGGTTGTTTTCCTGTTTCTTCTATGCCAGGTTCAACTTGCTCGCCTTCTATAGTCGGGGTTGGCTCTTCTTCTTCCCAAATTGGCAATTCCTCGGATAAAGGTTCTATACCGGCTGCACTTTGTTCTATAACAGGTTCTTCGACAAATTCCTCTTTAATCCATTTTGGTAATTCCTCAGCCGGAACGCCGCTTTCTTGTTCAATGGATTTCTCTTCTTCAATTTGGTTAAAATCCACGCCAATCCAGTCTGGTAATTTTTCTTCCGCTGTCTCTGGAGCTGGCGTGGGCTCGCTGGCTGATTCGCCAAATTCGCCTTTGATCCAATCCGGCAATTCGGCTTCTGCTAATTCTTCTGATTCTGTGAGCGTTTCCGGAATCGTATCCTGTGGTAGCGCCTCTTTGATCCAATCTGGTAATTCTTCTTTGGGTAATTCCTCAGTAACTTCCGTCGTTTCTTCTTCAATAAAAACACCCGATGCATTTTTTACCCAATCCGGTATGGTCTCTTCTGGAACAACTTCCAGTGTAGGAGTAACCTCGGGTTGGCTTTCTTTAGGTAGTTCTTCCTGTAATTCTAAACTTTCTTCCGCTGGAATTTCTACATCACTTTGCGGCTTTTCCTCCAATGTCTCCTTTAGCCAGTCGGGAATTGCGCTTTCTTCGGGGGATAATTTTTCCTTCTCGCCAATTCCAGCGGATAAATCCATGCTCTCAGATGTTTCGGTTTCAATTTGACTTTCCAGGTATTCTTTCACCCAATCGGGGGATTCCTCTGGAGATAGTTCAAGAGGGATATTGGTGCTTTCAAATTGGATCAGAACCGGTTTGGTATCCAACTCGGAAATGGGGGGTTCTAGTTCAAGGTTAAGTTCTTCTTCACCTTCAGGTTGTTTAGCGAGCCATTCTGGGGCGGCAGTTTCTTCTTTAGGTGATTCTTCGCTAAAGATGCCCAATAAATCCAATTCTTCCGCTGCACTCTCTTCTTTAGTTTGTGCTGGCTCAATTTCCTGGTCAGTAGGTTTGGATGTTATTTCCAACTCACTAAGCCAATCGACTGATTCGGCAGCGGCTGTACTTAAGCTGCTTTCAGCAAGGATGGATTCAATTTCTTGTTCCGCAATAGGGGGTTCGTTTTGCGCTTCTTTGGTTTCATCTATTGGGGATAATTCTTTCAACCAATCTGGAATTTCACCTGGTTCAATATCTAATTCCTCTTCAGAAAATGGAGGAACAATTTCTTGTTCCGCTTTCACTTCAGATTCAGCGCTTGCCTCATCCCAACCCGCTTCCCTTAACCAATCAGGAATCTCAGCAGATGGAGTTTGGGATTTCGCCTCTGTTAGATCTTCGGAAATGTTTTCTTCAGATAAGTTATTGATCCAATCGGTTTGGGAGGGGATTTGATTTTCTAGAGTTGGCTCTTCTTTAAATCCCCAATCTGATTGGATAGCAGGAATGGCTTCCTCCTGGCTGGTCGGTCTACTCATCATTTCGATCATGACCGCATTGTCTTTTACCAGATCAGGGGTTGGCGTGCTTTCAGAAAGGAATGCAGCATAAGGGTCTAACTCGCTCAATCTATTAAAGTAAAGTTGTGCTTCTTTTGTCTTATTATTGGATACAGCTATATGATATAAAATTAGATTAGCATCGAAACAATAGGGAAGCGTGGAAAGCAATTGCGATGCGACATCAGCAGCTTCCTTTTCCTGGTGAAGCTCGTAATATGCTTTGGCAAGTAAAACTTGTAAATCCGGACGTTTGGGATCTTCGGTTAATGCCATCCGTATCTCAGCGATTGCTTGAGATTGCAAATTGCCTTTGAGGTACATCCGGGCTAATGCACTCCGATTTAAATTGATCTTTGCAGGTTCAATTCCATCCCGCTTTCCAATCAAACGGCGCAATTCACCCTGAATGGCTTTATTGGATGGCTGGATTTCGTAAGCGCGTTCCATGTGCCAAATTGCTTCATTGAGGTTGCCTTCATCCTCACGAATAATGCTCATCCCGATGTGGGAGACAAAATCATCCGGACGGCTGGAAAGCACTCGTTGAAACAAATCGATTGCATCACTGTATTGTTTGTTTTCGAGATACGCTTTTCCCAGCAATTGATAGGGTTCAATTGCTTTGGGATAGCTATTGAGGATGTAGCGACAGTGGGAAATTACCTGATCGTATAAGCCTTGGTCAAGCCATTTTTCGATCTCGCGATAATAATCCCGTAAGGCGATAGCAGCCATAATCTACTCCCTTCATTTTTTCTTGCACTAACCAAAACATGAAAATGGATGAAATAGCATTTCTCTCATTAGGTTTAGCATAATGGAAAGATGACAGACTGTCAAGCATTTTATTTCTTTTCAAAATCGAAAGGTGAGAATTATCCTCAATTAATACACAACGTACGCAACGAAACCCGCTGCAATCTGTTGGGTGAACGTTTCGAAACCCTTGAGTTAGGAGTGCCAAGGGAATCAGGAAAAATTTTTGATACGCTGTTCACGAAGAACAATCGCAGCTATTCGACCAACAAAAATGAAAAGATCTCTGCTCATCGCATTATATTGTATGATGTCATTCCCTCTTTGAATGCCACCTTTTGGCGGTATAACCGAATCTCATCATGGTTGTTGTTTCCTCTAACACGCTAACAATAGAACCTGAGTAGTTACTAAATTTCTCATAAAAGTCTCCCAATTTTGCATTGGGAGACTTTCTCTTTAAATCGTTTTTCTAATCGGTTGCGGGTTGTTCTTGCACCTGAGGAGCTTTTGCTTTGGAGCGTAAAATAGCCCAACCAACGAAAGCGAACAAGATCAGCGCAATAATCCAAACTACTGCTTGGGTTAGCCCGGATCCACCAGCATATTTGACAATGATCGGTGCCGCTAACAAGGATACCATATTAACTACTTTGATCATCGGGTTCAACGCTGGCCCAGCTGTATCTTTGAGTGGATCACCCACGGTATCACCAACCACGCTCGCTTTATGGCGTTCAGAGCCTTTGCCTGTATTCGCTGCGAGGTCACGTGGTTCATCTTCAATTGATTTTTTGGCGTTATCCCATGCCCCTCCGGCATTCGCCATGAAGACTGCCAGAGTTTGTCCACTTAAAATGATGCCGGCGCAAAAACCCGCTAGCGATTCGACACCAAGCATTAATCCAATGGCTAATGGGGTCAGGACGGAGATAACTGCCAGTGGGATAAGTTCTTTTTGTGCTGCAGCAGTGGAGATGCCAACCACCTGTGCATAATCAGGTTGTACTTTACCTTCCATTAATCCTGGAATCTTGAATTGGCGGCGTACTTCTATCACAATCAAACCAGCAGCGCGGCTGACTGCTTTGATAGAAAGTGACGCGAAAAGCCAGGGTAAGGCGCCTCCAAGCAAGAGACCGACAAATACGTTTGTTTCGGATACGCGAATACCAGTTTCACTCAGCAATTTCGCAAAGGGAAGAGCTTGTCCAGCTGCCTTCGCGGCTGCATTTGCGGCTTCTTGTACTCTACCGACATCGATAAAGAACGAGGCGAACAAACTTACTGCTGCAATGACCGCAGATGCAATCGCTACTCCTTTTGTGATTGCCTTGGTTGTATTTCCAACCGCATCAAGGTCAGCCATGATTTGGCGTGCTTTTTGGGTTTCTGGGTCGTCCAGGTCATGCCAGGCCATTTCGCCGATCCCATTGGCGTTATCAGAAATTGGCCCGTAGGAGTCCATAGCGACATTGTTGCCTGTGTGGCTCAACATACCGATACCGATCATTGCGACGGCATAAAGGACGTATTGCGCACCCTGCCCGCTATAGAGCAGCAGTGCAAAAATGAAACTGATGACAATGACGACCAATGCCCAGACACTGGATTCCATGCCTACGGATAGACCAGATAGAATTGTGGTTGCTGGGCCAGTTGCGGTCGATTCGACAATTTCTTTGACGGGGGGTCGTTTTGTTGAGGTGAAATATGAAGTGAGCGGGTTGAAGGCGACTGCTAAACCAACACCAATGGTGGTGAGCATTGCCAACCGCCAATCATGCGCATAGAGGGTGGCTAATAAGAAAGACCATAAAATCGTGTTGACGCTAGAAACCTCATAGGAGCGGAACATTGCTTCTTCAGCGTCATGAGCGTGTAGAAAACCGAATAACCCTCGGCTGGGCATCTTTTCCCAAATTGGAACGGTGAATGTTCCTAATATGGAAGAAATGACACCAATGGCACGGATAATCAAGGGATAAACGATCCACTTCAATTCACCGGTTGCCATCACTAAAGTTAAGCCAAGGATTAAACCAGATACAATGGTAACCTCGTAAGATTCGAAAATATCGGCTGCCATTCCTGCACAATCACCCACATTGTCACCCACGAGGTCAGCCACCACTGCTGCATTACGGGGATCGTCTTCAGGGATATCTTTCTCCACTTTCCCCACCAGATCCGCACCAACATCTGCTGCTTTGGTATAAATGCCACCACCGACGCGCATAAATAGTGCGAGCAATGTTCCCCCAAAGCCAAAACCAAGCAAAGCGTCCGGTGCTGCTTTTCCAAAAATGATAAATATAATCGTGCCGCCAAACAAACCCAGACCATCTGTAAGCATACCAGTGATCGTGCCGGCGTAATAGGCAATGGTTAGTGCCTCATTTAAACTACGCCGCGCGGCGGATGCAGCACGAACATTTGCCTGGATTGCCATACGCATACCAAGTTGACCAACCAGCAGCGAGAAAGTAGCGCCCATGATAAAAGCGATTGTTCGTCCAACAGCCACGACGATTTGTGCGTTCGCTCCAAATTCATCGGATGCCTCTGGTGTGGGTGGCACAATATAAACAGAGAGGAAAAGGGCTATGGTGAGAATTGCAATTAAAGGCAAGATGGTTTTTAATTGCCGGTTGAGGTAACTATCTGCCCCGATACGGATAGCATTCCAGACTTCTTGCATCTTGGGTGTGCCCTTGTCTTTGTGAAGGACATTCCCGCGCAATAACCAGGCATATAATAAACTAATGAACGCAGTGACCAGAACTCCAACAATTGCAATTTGTTCGAAAGAATTCAGGCCATGCCGACTGCCAAGCCATAGAATATCCATGAAACTGCCTCCATATTAAATTTTTTGATAAATATTAATTGCATAGACGGTCGTAGGCAAACCGTGGCTGATTATACTTTACACAAAACCATCCGTCAATAAATCGCTTTAGACAGTAATGTAAACAATTTTTATTTGGAATAGCATGGGATATATTCAGCTACCTGACTAGAGAAAAAGACTTAATGAAAGATAAAGGATCATAAAAAAAGATTTGGATAGATTTGATTACAAAACATAAAAGGTAGCATCTGTGAAACCAAGGTAGATCTGCCAATCTGAATTGAACGAGGATATGGTTTATGAATATTAAGGTTAATGACGAGTTGTAAGGAATCAAAATCGGTCATCCGTCAATTTTATCAACTGAAAATATCCTTTGTCACAATTGTTGAGTATTTTTCAACGATTTTACCAATTATAAAAACATCAGTCGTTCCATTTCTTGCAACTTTTACTTCCTTTTCCTATATAACCATTAAGACAATCAACGCGGTCATTGAATCCAGGAACCACCATTTGCAAAACCGTCCCCAAGGCTATCGGTTATCTTGGTTGATCACCTTATGTCAACATCAAGATGATATCAATTCTTATCCCATTGCAGGATAACCTTACGGCGTCAACCTCAAAATCAAAGGCAGATAGAGCTTATTTAAAGTTTCGTATGCGCCCATATCAACGATAGGCGGTGTGCCGCTGCCGGTGTTGGGAACGGAAGGAATATCCAC
>DAOTVW010000294.1:0-3844 GCA_034436035.1 Anaerolineales bacterium | reverse complement strand
TCACCGACACATTTGATTACGATGCATTCGGTAATTTAATTTCCCGCACAGGCGATACACCGAACAACTACCTCTATTGCGGCGAACAGCTTGATCCCGACCTCGGCCTATACTTCCTGCGCGCGCGGTACCTTAACCCCGACACCGGCCGGTTCTGGACAATGGATGACTTCGAGGGCGGAAGCTCAGATCCATTCTCCCTGCACAAATACCTATATGCGCATGCCAACCCGGTTTCCCTTAGAGACCCCAGCGGACGGGAATCATTGATCGGTGTGGTATTCAGTTCTGGCGTTCGTGCGCTCTTACAAAAAATGACCATGCCTCACACGCGGACAGCGGTAGTTTTTATAGGTTCGTACGCGCTTGGCTTCGGCCTTGGAATCCAAGGGCCTGCTGCAACCATAGCGCTGTTGAGCGCGGCTGGAGCAGGCGCAGCTCTGATTTTTGACATACTCGGACGTGGAGCTGTCGCCCAACGTGGGGAAATTGCGAGGCTTATTGGTATTTCATTTACCACTGCATTGGCTGTGGCGCAGTTCTATAATAACTACATTCAGCCGATCACATTTATGGGTTCAATGGGGCTTATCGGGTTTGCTACGGGGTATGCGACAGGAATGATTGCATATTACCGTCTGCACTCGTCATAAAGTGTCAAGGATTGTGGATCGAGTACTTAAGCCACGGTCAGAATATGCCTTTCAGGCTGATGCGCAATAATAACGCGTATGGACGGAAAAACACAAATACCGGCTGCAGTTGAAACTCAAGCACGCCGCTTTTGCGAAATGCTCGGAGTAAACAGTGAAGTGAATTTGCCCCTGATTGCGGCAGGGATAACTGCAATCACAGAAGCGTTTCGAGTGAGTCCGGAAGCCTTGGAATTGAACTCCGTATTCTTTCGAGAACTGAAGCCTCCTTTTATGCGGGAGGTCGATGGAGTCGAAATGGTCATGTCTGTGGAAAAATCAATGGGCCGCTTCATGGATAGTGATTCTGCGAGCGCGTTGACACAGATTTATCTCGTGAGCGTGGCTGATTGGCTCCTTCTCTTGCTCAGAGCCAAGTGGCAGTCAGAGTAAGTCTTGCAAATTTTGTCCTAGTCCACGTAGTCGTCAGATTCCTTTGTCATATAATTACGAGACAAGGCGAGCGTGAAAATACCACTTGTTTCCGCTACCCTTGCAATCTCAAGCTGGGAAGATCTTTTCTGATAAAGTTGACGATCCGAGGGCAACCGAGGCGATTGAAAATCTCGAACAAATGCGCACGAATCTTTCGAGTTTACCACCGTAAGTTAAACAATCGACGAAAGACAACACGATGAGTTACCTGCAAGCTTACGATTTTCGGTCATTTAACAGTATCGGACAAAAGGACCACGGGACCTTGTTCCAGTCCGTTTTCCGCAACAGACGTCAGCTGGTCAAGCCGACCGATGAAGACAAGACCCGATGGAATTCGGATGATCCTGTGCTGAATCAATTCCGGGACCATACCCACTTAGTAGAATCTGTTTTTGCCGGCAAAGCAATGATGACTGTGCCCGGACGATTTTTTAACCACGACATGAATGTGGTTCTGAAGTGGGGAAACCTGCGTGCAAAAATTTCTTATTGCGCTTGTCTTTTTTGTCTTGTTGCACTCGCCGCATTCTCGATTTTCGTTACAGGTTGGATAGGCGTTGCCGCCTGTTTCTTTGGGGTCATGGGATCCTCGGGGAATGGCAATTTGATTGACGGATTGATCCCCCAACTTGCCCTGGGGGTTGGATTAGTCGCGGCTATGCTCGGCTCAACCACTGTTGCATTTGTGTGTGCTGCCTGTTGGCTGATGTGGCTGGTTGGAAGTTACGCTTTGGCGCTTGCTTATGAGATTAGCTGCGACTTGGTTTATCATTCTGCATCTGGGTTTTACTGGCTGTACTCTCGAGGCAAAGTCATTGTGATTACTCGCAACCCGCAAGATCGGGTACAGCAACACTACACCTAATGAAGTTTTTCACATCAGATAGACGCACAAAAGTTAGATTTCCTTACAAAAGCTGAGCTTTTTTGCGTCGACGCATTCAGAAAAACCTCATCAAGAGGCGTTCTGGAACACGACCTGGTACAGCTATCTCTGACAATAACAAGCCAGAAACATAAGCTATGGTTGATTTGGTGGGGTTGTCCAGGAATTAAGTAGACTAGGTGTTGCATTGATGGCAAAGTAAGTTGCAGTTTCGCATGAACCGTTGGCTTTCATATCTTGTCCTGTTGCTAGCAACGTTCGCTTTCGGTTATGAACCGAAACCGGGAGCGGCGCAGCCTTATTCCATCTTGTCGGTTTTTAATCGCAGCCATGCCGATTCGGAAAGTAACGCCATCCCATATCGCTACAACCCGTTCGGCAACTTAATTTCCCGCACAGGCGATACACCGAACAACTACCTTTATTGCGGAGAACAGTATGATTCGGACTTAGGTCTCTACTACAACCGCGCCCGTTATCTGAACACAGATTCGGGAAGGTTTTGGACGATGGATCCGTTTGAAGAGCGAGTGTCTCATGCATCGCATCTACACAAGTATTTGTACGGAAATGTGGATCCTGTGAACAACGCGGACCCTACAGGTTTGGTGACTTTGAAAGAGTTGCAAATTGGACAATGCATCCGACAGATTTTCGCGCGGAGTAGAATCGGGAATGTTGTCATGGAGGCATGTAAAGCTCGAATAACGATTAATTCTGTCGCAAGCATCGCATTTTACAATCAGTTGATATTGCTTTGGACTCTTGCTGCTATTCAGCCGGATTACGGCGTGAATGCCGTTGGTGGGGTTATTCCCATGGAAGCGCGTAATCTTGCTCCGGATTCCCTTGTTGAGAAGGCAGGTATAAGGATTTATTCGCGCAACGGGAATTTGATAGCTCAGCTAGCGTTTGACTACAAGGACGGAACCAGAGCGCGGTTTAACTTTAACTTGACAACGTGGGAAGTTGGGGTGCAAGCGGGTGAAAATGTAAGATTGGACAGGATTAGCGTCTGCGGTTATGATGTTGTGGAAATTGCGCTAACTTGGCGGATAGGATTCCCCAGGGCTCTGAGCATCGGTCTTGAGGTGACAATTCTAAAATATGGGAAGTTTCAAACCCGCTTGTTTGGGACAGACCCTGTTTATTAAGTTGTAATTTGCTGCGGGCGTGCTCTCTGACTGTGCAAGCTATGTGCCAAGCGCGAACAAAAATCAAATCTGAACGTACGATTCTTTTGATTTTGATGTTGGGCTCATTAGCAAGTCAGGGCGGGTGGCTAGCACTTGGATGTGGAGTAGTCATGGTCCTGACTGAGATGCGCATGCCCACGATCCCGGTGCTACTCTCTCTATTTCTGCTTGCAAGGGGCGCATACAAAGGCCTTGCCATTCTTAGGCTCTTGAAACACGGTAAAATATCGGTGGCGAAGGTATTGAAAGTGCAAAAAGACATTTCGGGTGATACAGCGCAGTTCAATGTCGTACTCGAGACCAAGAGAGATTCCGGCGAGTCCCTCACGTTTCAGGTTTCACGTATCCGGGATGACTTGGTAGTTGGCGATACAATCCCGATGTTGCTTGATGAAGGGAATGGGATAGGAATAATGGAGAAAGATTTACCTGCCGGGTTAAGTTTTCCGAACGTCTTCGGTCAGGATCGCATACCTGGAAAGTGCTTAACAGGTTGTTGAAAAAGTCCGATTAGAATTTGAACACTGAAAAAAGGATTGCGTCTAAGAAATAACTATGAGAGGAACACCAAAAGCTCAACCTGAATTTATTTTCGTATTAGACATAAACAGATGTGTACCAGCAAATCATCC
>DAOTVW010000293.1:0-2246 GCA_034436035.1 Anaerolineales bacterium | reverse complement strand
TCTGGATATATAGGTTGTCCGTTGTCAAAGTCTGGCTTTCCGTCAGTCTCCAAAGCATGTCTAATGTATATTGCGTAATCTGGATCATTCCTCTTCACCGAGTAAACATCCACATTCGACCACGGCGTTCCAATGACCAACTCCTCATTACTTGGGTCTTCGGGGTTGTCGAATAGTGGAATGGTTGAAGCGTCCCACTCAATCACCTGCTCAATCAGTTCTGGAGTATTGGTATTTATATCATTGACGATATCGTCCTTAATAATCTTTGTATAGTGTTTGGAAGGGAGAGCCGTATCCAACCCAGCAGTGTCGAAGGTTGGTTCAGGGAAGGATTGTGTCCGTCTTACTGTTGCCTCCTTTGCCGACCAGATGGTTTTAGAGAAGTCGGGGATGACTTCAGGATACAACCACCTGAATAGTTGGTTTGCCTCAAAGACGGACTTTATGTGGCGGAGAAAACGCTGAGCGTTAGTTGCCGTGGCATTGGCAATGAGGATACGCTCGTTGGGGTTGTTTATAACCCACTGGATCGCTCTCCCTTTTGTTCCTATTGTGCTTTTCAGGTGGCCACGAGGGATCATTATCAACTTCTTTGAGAAATTCGGGTTCTCTATGACCCACGCCAGCTCCCTATGTAGCAGGTTGTTGTATTTAAACCGCCCGTGTCGTGGCTCTGGAAACAGGACTCCCTTCACCAAAAAGTATAGGTTCTTCTTGCCGAGTTCGGCCAGTTTTTGCCGTATTTCTTCGACTTTTTCCTGCATCAAACCATCTTCAATGTCTTAACGATGCAACCAACTGGAATAGATAACACTCTGGAAAATGCCCCATCCGCATCCCTATACAACTGGGCAATGTGAACTAACCCATCCAAAACTCCTATGAAAAATCCTGTAGCCTTGCACAGGCTTCCACCCAACTGACTTTCTCTGTCTACCTCCAACATCCATCCGCTATTTTCCCCAACCGCATCAAACCAAGTAATGTAAACGAGGTCTCCAACTTCAATCTTCTGTTTCTTCTTCGCCACCGCCTTCTGCCCTTTCTAACCCTTTAACGGGTGCAAACGGTTTATTTAACTCCCGTGCAACTGCAAGAAGGTCTTGGAGAGTTTGTCTGTCCAGCTCGACTGTGGCATTAAGAGATGCTTTCTTTTCAACAGCCTTAGCATGCCCAAGGTTCAATATGTCCCGCACCGTCACTTGCTTTATCGTAACAGGAACGTTCTTATCGTTTAATATTTCCTCGCTGGTTTTGAGTGCTTCCTCCGTCAACCTCAAAACCCGCTCGCTCAAGTTCTGTTGGTGGCGCTTGCGGAACTCCTCAAAAGCAAGTTGGAAGAGGGGACTGTTGACAATGTTAGAAAACCTGCTTGGCGAATATCCAAGCTTTTCGGCAAGCTGGCCCTGGGTCAATTCTGGAAACTGTAGCATCATTTCCATTATAGCAAGATGGCGATACTTCAATTTTTGCAGATCCTTACCACCTGTGGCCACAGTTCCTGCACCTCCACTTCCCACCGCCGAGATTGGTTACTGCTTTGCTCTTACACTTCGGACACTTGATCATATTATAATTCTACACCATCCACAAAACTTGTCAAGACAAAAATGAACAAAGTTGGAAAAAATTGAACATCACCAACCAGAATTTCTTCCTCCACGGAGGTCAACTTTTGCCAAATTTATCCCTCTGCAAAGGAGAAAAACAACCTATAATGGAAGCCTGTCCGAACTGTGGAAGTTTAAAAGTCTACAGTTGTCAACTGGAGGGTGGGTTGATGAGAGGCGTTATGCGTGTTCGGGGGAGGGGAGGGGGCGGGGCAGGGGTGGCGGATGGCGGGCGGGCAGTAGTGTTACATTGTGGTAGTGCTACATTGTGGCAGTAAGTATGGTATGGATTTTGCATGTGTCAAGGAATTGACAAGATGGTGTCAATTTTGACACCATGGGCGAGTGACACAATTCGGCCAAAACGTGTTACCATGAGCGTTATGTTCGGGCAAGCATATCGGTTAGTGGGAGCGCCGCTATGATAGTTTGCCATATTGCCAATTGCACTCATTCCAAGTGAAAAGAGTGAAATAGTGCAAGGTTTCAAATTGTCTAACAATATTGCAAGCTTGTGAAAAGTGCCGAACAAAACATTTCATTTTTGAAATGTTCGACAATTTTGTCGAAAGTGTGACATTTTGTCAATTCCAGTTTTTGGCAGTTGTTAGCAGTTATTGTTCGTTATTATAA
>DAOTVW010000292.1:0-2487 GCA_034436035.1 Anaerolineales bacterium | reverse complement strand
GCGAGGAACGACCACGTTTTATCCTGGTTAGCCTCAGCAGTGATGGGCTGGCTTTGCTATTGCTATGGTTGGGGAAAGGACCACAGCTTCTCTGGTTAATCATTTTGACCTATTTGTTTTTGGCAATAGTGATGTTTAGTATTTCGAGTTTTTGGAAAATCAGCATGCACATGGCAGGGGTTGGGGGATTCTCGACTGCATTGGTATTAGTTTTTGGCCTACCGGCTGCATGGGCATTTTTGTCTCTTCCCCTCGTTGCCTGGGCACGGCTGCATCGACGAAAACACACTCCTGCCCAGCTGCTAGCCGGAGCAGTGGTGGGCATGACGGTAACCTGGTTCGTATTTCGATCATCACCGTTCTGACTTATTTCATTCATAATATTACCATTATCATTGCCTCTATTTTTCGTGACATATATCACGATTGACGACGCTGTAATAATCCATTAAAATAAATTCATAAAATTGAATATGATTGGAGAAAGGACATTTTATGCCGATTGGAGATGGAGCTTGCTGCTTGCCTAATGCAACTGGGGTGACCTATATAAAAATAGGGCAACGTCAGATTGTGGTAGGCATGCGCGGGTTAGATGTTATTTTTGAGCAGCTTGCTCTCTTGCAGCGCAAACCCGAGGAAACCAGTGATCGTGAATTAGTGGATATGGCAGGAAGGTATAATTATATTCCTGCATCAGCTGATATAGAACGAGAGTATGCAGAGGCACTGCGGAATGCTTATGGTGCTTATCTAGCGCGTCAAGCAAAACATGCATGAAAGGGAACTATGGAAAAACCGTTATTAGAAGTGATAGACCTTAAATTAAATCAAAATGGAACCGAAATCTTGCGTGGAGTAAACCTCACCATTTATCCTGGTCAAGTTCACGTGCTGTTAGGATTAAATGGTTGTGGCAAGTCTTCGTTGGCATATACGATCATGGGCTGTGAGGGATACGTTCCTTCAGAAGGACGAATTCTCTTTGATGGAAAAGATATCCTCGGTTTGTCGATCACGGAACGGGCACGGCTGGGTATCACACTTGCCTGGCAAGAACCGGCCCGCTTCGAAGGGATCCCCATCGGTAAGTATGTGAGTTTGGGGATGAAAACCCCCGATCACCATCAGGTAGCTGACCTATTAGATACGTTAGCACTCCCTTCCAAGATTTACGGTTATCGAGCAGCAGACCGCACCCTTTCCGGTGGGGAACGAAAACGGGTGGAACTGGCAGCGGTTTTAGCGATGAACCCCCGTTTAGCAATATTGGATGAACCCGATTCCGGGATCGATACCCTTAGTTTAAGTGACATTGCCATGTTAATCCGCCGCATGGCATTAAACGGTTCGGCGGTGTTATTAATTACTCATCGCGATGAGATGGTCGAAGCAGCCGATGTGGCTTCGTTGATGTGTGCTGGGACGGTGCTTTTCACTGGTTCTCCCCTTGAGACCCGCCGTTATTTTTCCAGCCGCTGTACTCCTCATCTCGAATCGTTGGGCAGCCAGCCCTGGGATGCCAGTTTGCCAGAGGTCAAAGAAGCTTTGGCGAGCAATGGAATGCTTAAAAGTATGCTGAATCAGACAGGTAAGGATCAAAATGACTGAAAAAATTCAAACGAAACATGCTTTAGGTCAACAGCCAGCCTGGGCAGATGAAATGCAAGCCATGCTGGATGCCTATCAACAGGCGGGCGGAGATCCACAATCTTTGCAGGCGCCTCAAGTGGCTACATTGGTGATCAGCGCCAATAATGTTTTGATGGCACATGAAATCCCTGGCGTACATCTTGAAGCAGAAGAGATTGAGAATGGTGTGAAAGCGCGCATCTTTGTTGATGCAGGAGTTAAGGTGGATAAGCCAGTGCACTTGTGTTTTGGGGTTATTCCTGCAGAGGGTGTTCAAGAGATCCTCGCTGACTATGAAATTGGCGAAGGTGCTTCAGCACAATTTTTGGCGCATTGTTCCTTTCCTAATGCAATAAAAGTACAACACCATATGGATGCGCGCGTCCATGTGGGGCGCAACGCCAGTTTAACCTATACCGAGGAGCACTTTCATGGTACAGGCGGTGGTGTTGAGGTGTTACCCAAAGCACAGGTTGTCATTGATGAAGGCGGGCGTTACGTAACCACTTTCAATCTGACGCGCGGACGGATTGGGAAAATGGAGATCGATTATGAAATCGAGGTGGGTGCAAAAGGGGTGGTGGAAATGGTAACCAAAGCCTATGGTCATGAGGATGACCAGGTGAAGGTCAATGAAATTGTCCATTTGAACGGCGAGAAAGCGCGCGGCATAACCCGCACCCGCGTAGCAGTGCGCGATCAGGCAACCAGTCAAGTGTTTACGACCATGGAAGGCAACGCCAGCGGGGCTCGTGGTCACATGGATTGTACCGAAATTGTGCGTGGCAGGGCAATTGCCCAAAATACACCCATAGTGGTGGTACGGGATGATCAAGCGCAGGTCACCCACGAAGC
>DAOTVW010000291.1:0-1741 GCA_034436035.1 Anaerolineales bacterium | reverse complement strand
TGCAAGTAGCGGGAGAATTTGCTTTGGCAATCCAAGCTCAAGTCCATTTGGTAAATGTGGTGCAGACAGTAGATACCTTGAAAGGCAGCCAGGCAGCAGCGAGTAAGTTATTACCCAGCACAGCTGCGATGATGTTGGATTTGACGGTGAATGCCGCCCAAGAATATTTAGAAGGTCGGGCGGAAACCTGGCGCGAGCGGGGGTTGACCGTTTATACGAAAGTACGGCGGGGTGATGTTGCACATGAATTGATCCTCGAGGCACAAGAAAGCCACAGTGATTTAATGGTGATCGGCACGCATGGGAAGGCGGGGATAGGAGCTTTTTGGTCGGGGAGTGTTGCCCCTAAATTGGTAGGGAAAACAGATTTACCACTCCTGTTAGTGCCGGTAAAACCCCGCTAACTTATTTATTTTCGCAGCCAATGCCGTTTTTATCTCCATCAAAATGGTGGGGGTCAGGGGGTAAAACTTTGAAACTTCGATAGGGGATATCCCCACAATCTAGGTCGGGTGGCGGCGGGGGAATACAAACGGTCGGATAGGACGGGTCGCATTGGGTTGGGGTGGATTGCGGGCCTGTCTGGTTACTCGTTGCAGGTGCCGCTATCCCCCAGATACCCAAGTGACTTGCCTGCGCCTCGGTTTGGGCTTGTTGGAATAGTCCGTTACAAGCGGTATCCGGAGGGTAGCGTTTGGCTCGTGCATATCCTTCTTTTACTAAGATCAAGTTGATGAATTCCTCACCGACAAAAACATAGCGTAAAAGCCTTTGATAACGATCTGTTTCAGAGGTGTCTTTGACAAGGAATACCGATTTTCCTTGCAGGAGTTGCTGGTTCCGCTCAAAGGCTTGCTGTCCGAAGGCTTCAACCTTTTCCGTATTCTCTGGTGCATCGATTCCAATATAGCGTAGGGGTAATTCTCGTCCGTCGAATAATACGCGGATAGTGTCTCCGTCGACAACGTGAATCACCTCCGCAGTTTGGATCGGATTTTGGGGTAAACATGGATATAACTGAAAAAGGGGCGGAAAGACAATCCCAGATGGGCTTGGGTTGGATGCTGCCGGGGAATTGTTCTCTTGTTTTGCAATGACCAAAGGGAGAGTGAGTTGATTGGATTGTGTGGAAATGCCATTCGGTTGGATGATAGGCGCAGTAATTGTGACGGATGGGGTAGTGGTATGGCTGTTGGATTGAGTAGATGTAGTAACAACTTCAGCAGGAAGGCTGGTTAGCAGTAACGTTTGTTGTGTGGTTTGGCTAGGAAAGAGCAAAATTCCTGCTAATAAAATCGAACAGCCAATGAGTATAACAGCTAAGCATCCAACGATGAAACCAGGAAATAAACGAGCCCATTTTCCCTTCATGCCACCATCCCTGGATAATTATATCGTTTATTATCAGAATATGCGTACTATGGCGCTTTACCAAAGGAAGCAATGCCAGCCGGAAGGGCTTTATCGTTCTTTGCTCCTATTGCGCTTCTAATACACCCGCTTCCTAATCAAATCAGACCTGCCTCACAGGCTCACATTCGTGCACTTTTTCAGCTGTGCAGCGGGAGGAATTCCCTGCACCTTATCTATCTCTATGGCGAAGGTGTTTCGGTCGGTGTTTCGCCTGGTGGAGCCTCGCTAGGGGTTATTTGGGGTCCAACACATTTATCATAGGCTCGGTTATAACCCGCTTGCAATTCATCATTTGCGCCATAACTGAGCGCTAATTGATAATTTTGCA
>DAOTVW010000290.1:0-14657 GCA_034436035.1 Anaerolineales bacterium | reverse complement strand
CTCATTTACCGGAAAATTTTTACGAAATGTGGTTTGTCAGGTTCCCTCGTGATGGAGATCATTCGCATCCATTTCTTTCCATCGCATGAAGATGCCTGTTACGAGTTAAATTCCACCGCTTTCCTTTCCTCCGAATGCTGTCAATTGTCGGGTATAGAAACCCGACCGACGCATCTGATTGCAACGGCGGGGACTCAAGTCCCGCCTCAGACCATGGAAGTCCGCTCAAGCGGACTGTCCTTAAGTCGGTTTCAACCGACTTGCATGCCTTGAGCAGGGGATTTATCCCCGTCGAAATTATGGTAACGTCTGGTACGTAAACTCGACATACAGGCGAGATTGTGCGAAATAAATTTCGAAATACCGACCTTGTAGCCCGAAATTTATTTCGGGATTATACAGGACGTGTCGTCGGGTATAGAAACCCGACCTACGCATCGTCGGGTGCGGAAACCCGGCCTGCTTTACAAACCGTTGCCTCGAATGGATAAACTTTTATCGTTTGCTCTCCCTTAATTAACTCCCGCTGAGGGTGGGTGGTGAAGATTATTTCCCATTCGGAGTTTAATAATTGTGGCGGCAGTTCTAAGAATTGTACTTGAGGGCTAAAATTCAAAACGATGAGAAAGGTTTCTTCCTCAGCATGCCGTAAGTAACCAAAAACATGCCTTGGTTGCGGGGTTAAAATTTCAAAATCCCCATGTTGTAATGCTGGATGCTCCCTCCGAATCGCAATGAGACGGCGGGTGAAATTATAGAGGGAGTTGGGATCTTCCCGCTGGCGCTGAACGTTACGGTGGACGAAATTTGGATGGACGGGTAGCCAGGGTTTGGAATGGGAAAAACCCCCATATCGTGCATTGTCCCATTGCATCGGGGCTCGGCAGCCATCACGCCCTTTATAAATCGGCCAGTATTTTTTCCCCGGTGGATCTAAAATCTCCTGGCGCTTCAAAGGGACATCCCGCATGCCAATCTCTTCACCATAATAAAGAAATGGGGTCCCCCGCAAGGTAAGCAAGAACATCATTAACACCTTTAGCAGACGATCATCTTCACCTTTCGTGTAACGGGTAGCCGCGCGTGGGTTATCATGGTTGCTCAAGACGTAATTGGGCCAAATGTGATGTTCGTGCCATAATTTCTCCCAATTCTGGATCGCTTGCAGCCATTTCCTGGGTTGCGGTGGACTTTCTAAAAATGTAAAATCAAAGGCAGCGTGCAGACGGTCTTTGCCGACATAACGGGCAATTTTCTCAGTGCTGCCGAGAAAAGTCTCTCCGACGGCATACCGATCTGGATAACGATCGAGAATGGTGCGCAATTCTTGTAATAAGGGGATCATTTCTGGTTGATCGGTATCATAGATGTGTTTTTGCCGGTCAAAGGCGCGCAGACCCAGTGTGGCGGGGTTCGAGCGTAATTTTTCATCTTTAAAATAGACGTTGAAAACATCTATCCGAAATCCATCCACCCCTCGATCTAACCAGAAACGGACTACATCCAGCTGTGCCTTGCGAACCTCTGGGTTGCGCCAATTGACATCCGGTTGTTCTGCTAAGAACATGTGGTAATAATATTGGCTGCGTTGCGTTTCGAATGTCCAAGCTCGCCCACCAAACACTGATTGCCAATTGTTAGGAATGCTGTCTTGCCAGAGATACCAATCCGCTTTTGGATTGCTGCGGTTTTGGCGAGATTCTTGAAACCAGGCATGTTGATCGGAGGTGTGGTTAAGTACCAAATCGAGGATCACACGCAGGTTACGGCGATGGGCTTGTTCTACCAGCTGGTCAAAATCCTCTATCGTGCCAAAGCGGGGATCCACCGCACAATGATCGGAGATATCATAGCCAAAATCCTTATCCGGGCTGGGGTAAAAAGGAGATAGCCAGATCGCGTCTATCCCTAATTCCGCCAGATAATCCAAATGGGAAATAATCCCGGGCAAGTCTCCAATCCCATCATCGTTGCTGTCATAAAACGAGCGCGGGTAGAGTTGGTAGATTATCCCATCCCGCCACCAAACAAAATCATCTCCCATCATTACCCTCCCTTATCTGCGATATCCTGTGTGAACGTAAACCTTTTTATCAATGGGGCGCGGATTTTTTATTTCTTCGCATTCGGAAAAGTAGTTCTCTTTTTTTGTACCTATCCGCGTCCCATCATGTTTATACTGTGATGGCTAGCTGCCGCTACGTTTAGATTTTGGTAGATCGATTATATATGTATTGCCTGCCCTTCGACGGCATGAGCCGCTTCCATGATCACCTCGCTTAAAGTGGGATGAGCATGGACATTGCGGGCAATTTCTGCTGCGGTCAATTCCATATTCTGAGCGAGGGTCAATTCCGGCAATAACTCGGTTACCTCGGGTCCTATCATGTGCGCGCCAAGGATTTCGCCGTATTTGGCATCGCTGATAATCTTGATCCACCCTCCCGATTCGCCCAAACCAAGTGCTTTGCCATTTGCCTGAAATGGGAAGCGACCCACTTTAACTTCGTACCCTTTCTCTTTTGCCTGAGCTTCAGTTAAACCAAAGGATGCAATTTGTGGCTGGCAGTAGGTTGCCCGCGGCATATTGACATAATTTAATTGGATCGTTTCGACACCCGCGATGTTCTCGGCACAGATAATCCCTTGCGCAGAGCCGACGTGTGCCAGCATGAGCTTGCCAGTCACATCGCCAATTGCCCAAATTCCCGGGATATTGGTTGCCATGCGCTCGTCAATTTCAATCATCCCCCGCTCATTCAATTTCACCCCAATATCTTCCAATCCTAGATTGCGGCTGTTTGGTTTGAACCCGATCGCTACCAATGCCTGTTCTGCTTCGAGAGTTTTTTCTCCTTCTGGGCTGGAAACTTTAACGATGGCTTTCCCATCTTTAACTTGCAAACTCTCCACACGATGACCTGCTAACGTCTTAATCTTTCGTTTGTTGAAGGCTTTGGTTAATTCGGCGCTGATTTCTTCATCTTCCAATGGTGCAATGCGCGGCAACATTTCGACCAGGGTTACGTCACACCCATAGGCGTTCCATACCGTGGCAAATTCCAAGCCGATCGCTCCGGCGCCGATGATGACAGCCGACTGAGGAAGTTGCTCTTGCAGGATTGCTTCTAAATAAGTGACAACTACTTTCCCGTCCACTTGCCATCCCGATGGTATTGCCACGCTAGCACCGGTTGCGATAATAATATTTTTTGCAGTGAGGGATCTGCTGCTGCCCTCCTCGGTAGTGATAGTCACGGTATCCGTAGCAGTCAATTTCGCAGTACCCATCAGCACTTCGATATTGTTCTTTTTCATTAAGAAAGCTACACCTTTGGTCAAGCGGGCAGAAACCTGACGGCTTCGTTTAACGGCACTGCTGTAATCCAGGCTTAGATTTTCAAAAGAAAACCCGAATTCCTTTCCGCCCTCCCGTAGCAAATGGGCAATTTCTGCATTACGGAGCAGCGCTTTTGAGGGGACACAACCTACATTCAGGCACACTCCGCCCAACCATTGTTTATCAATGATAGCCGTTTTTAAACCTAATTGAGCTGCCCGGATCGCTGCAACGTAACCAGCCGGGCCTGCACCAATGACAATCACATCATAGTCTGACATAATACCTCCGCAATGTTTAAGAATAAGTGCTGGGTTTGGATTCTCATCATCCTCACCCTTCTTCTTATTTATTTAGTTAAGGCTTCCTGTGTTTCTTTATCCTATTGATGATTCAAGAAGGATTATGCAAGTTTTTTTGGTTATGAATCCATCCCCTAGAATCGACAAAGAAATTTCACTATCAGGCAGATATCAAGATTATAACAGAACGGAATTGGTTTTTTGACTTGCATTCTGAATAATAATGGATATACTCTCTTATAGAGTATATTCATCCTATATCCCAATCTATTATTTAACGACTTCGTGTATCAATGGTATTTAGCTGTTCGACTAATTGTAGAACTGCTCTATAACCAGATGGTGTAGATAAACCAAAGGAGGAAGAATGAAGAAGTTGCGTAGTATTTTCATTAAAGTTGTAATTGCCATCATAATTGTGGCTTTGGTATTAGGGGGAGTAGTTGGGTTCATGTTCCAATTTTATTTACCTATCACGGTTGCAAGCCAGTCTTTTCCGCAAACCAACGGGGAAATAAAGCTTACCGGACTGAACCAGCCGGTCGAAATTTATCGCGACGCAATGGGAATTCCACAAATTTACGCTGCCACTCTGCATGATTTATTTTATGCCCAGGGATATGTCCATGCCCAAGAGCGTTTTTGGCAAATGGATTTTTGGCGCCATATTGGTTCAGGCAGCCTGTCAGAGATGTTTGGGGAATCCCAGCTGGATACGGATGCTTTCTTGCGCACACTTGGTTGGCGGCAGCTTGCTGAAGAGGAATACGCCAGCTTAACGGAGGAATCGCGCGCCATCCTTACCGCTTATAGTGAAGGCGTCAATGCTTACCTAAAAGACCATCACGGCTCAGAATTAAGTTTGGAATACGCCATCCTGAAAATTCTGGCACCCGATTATCAGATTGAGCCTTGGACACCCATTCATACCTTAACTTGGGCGAAGGCAATGGCGTGGGATTTGCGCGGCAATATGGAAGAAGAAATTCAACGGGCTATTCTACTGCGCACACTCACCCCAGAACAGGTCGATTTCCTTTTTCCTCCTTATCCCAAAGATCATCCATTGATTGTGCCTGAGATAGGTGGAACGCCGCTTGGTATGGCAAACGATTCTGGTTTGATCCCGGGCAAAGAACGACCAGATAAAATTTCTTCTATTGCGACTCTCGCCACGATATCCCGTACTTACCCGCTGCCTTTGGAAGCTGTCTCTCAGCATATCGAGGAATTAAATTCTCTATTGGGGAGCGGGCAAGGGTTGGGGTCAAATTCCTGGGTGGTCAGCGGCTCCCGGACGACCACTGGGAAACCAATTCTCGCCAATGATCCGCACTTAGGGATTCAGATGCCATCCATTTGGTTTCAAATTGGATTGCATTGTCATCCAAAAACCAGCGAGTGTCCCTATGAAGTGAGCGGATTCTCTTTTGCGGGTGTTCCTGGGGTGGTGATTGGTCATAATGACCGCATTGCCTGGGGATTTACCAATGTAGGGCCTGATGTGATTGACCTGTATATTGAAAAAGTTAACCCACAGAATCCAAATCAATATGAAGTGAACGGCAAATGGGTAGATTTCGAGACGCGTCAAGAGATTCTCCATATCGCCGGAGGAAAAACGAAAACCATCACGGTGCGGATAAGCCGTCATGGGCCAATCATTTCTGATACGTATGGTCCACTCAAAGATACGGTGGATGCCAAAGATAAGACAGCCCAGCCATTTCGCCAAAAAGCAGGCATTCCTTTACCCGATCAATACGCCATCGCCATGCGCTGGACAGCTCTCCAACAAAGTGCGGTTTTTGAAGCAATTTGGGGATTCGATAAGGCGCAGTCCTGGGCGGATTTTCGCCAAGCCGCCAAGGGTTTTGCTGTTCCAGCTCAAAACCTTGTTTATGCGGATGTGGATGGCAATATCGGTTATCAAATGCCCGGTTTAGTTCCTATCCGTAAAAATGGTGATGGACGTTTGCCCGTCCCTGGTTGGAATGATGATTATGAATGGACTGGTTATATTCCTTTTGAAGACTTGCCTTATTCTCTGAACCCGCCCTCCGGTTATATTGTCACTGCTAATAACCGGGTATCTCCCTGGGATTATCCCTACTGGATAACGTACGATTGGGATTATGGTTTTCGAGCCCAAAGGATTGTATCCATGATCGAACAAAATACACAAAAGCTGGATCTTACAGCGATTCAAAAGATGCAGGGCGATGATTATGATGCCAGTGCTGCATTGATTGTGCCGTTCTTATTACAGATTCCGCTTGGTGATGCACATCTCGAAATGGTGCGCAATATCCTCATGGACTGGGATTATCAAGCCAAAGCCGATTCAGCCCCAGCTGCTTTATACGAGGTGTTTTGGAGTCATGTATTACAGGATACGTTTGCAGATAACTTACCAAAGGAATATGCCCCAGAAGGAGGAGACCGTTGGTTCGAAGTGATGCGCTCTCTCATCCAACAGGAAAATTCTTTTTGGTGGGATGATGCTACAACGAGCAATCAGGTAGAAAGCCGTGAGGATATTCTGAAGCGCGCATTTGCAGAAGCAGTGCGTGAATTAGAAAAAAAGCAGGGTAACAATCCAGCAAAGTGGAAATGGGGAGCATTCCACACTGCCACATTTCGCAATCAATCCCTCGGCGAATCTGGAATTGCACCGCTCGAATCTCTGTTTAACCGTGGTCCTTTTGAAACCAGCGGCGGTTCCTCGATCGTCAATGCAACTGGCTGGGATTCCAAGGAGAGTTTTGAGGTAACCTGGCTGCCTTCCATGCGGATGATCCTTGATTTAAGCAACCTGGATGCATCCTTAACCGTGCACACAACTGGTGAATCGGGACACGCTTACCACGAACATTACATCGATATGGCTGACCTGTGGCGCAATATTCAATATTATCCCATGTGGTGGGATAAGGAGTCGGTGGTTAGCCATGCCAAAGAGCATTTACGTTTAATTCCATAGTACAGCAAGCTATCAAAGGAGGACGCGCAGGAAGCCATCCACGACCACGGCTACCCATAACAAAATAGCAACAAGATTGACAAGATGAACACGGTTGTTTTCATAAAAGGAGCATAGCTTCGCGGAGTTTACGCTGTGCGCAGCAAATATGCTCCTTGTTAAGTGATTACTTTATTGTAAAATAGGGTAAGTCTTATGATACAATACACAACCTAAATATCATTGTGGGATGTTCGTACCCATTAAATTTGCAATCCTGTTTCAGGTAATCCATCACTTGGCATCTTTATGCATTTAGCCATCTTTGCTCGATCTAAACGACCAATCCTTTTGCTCCTATTTTTATTCTTTATCGCGCTGAGTGGGTGCAATTCTCCTTCACCGAAAATAACCCCTAGCCCAAGCATTACGGAAGCACCAACCGTAACAGCGATACCAACGGTCAGCCCAACTCCGCAACCCTCCTTTTTATTATTAATTGCTCCATCCACAACCGAACAAGCATTCCTGAATGAAATCCAAACCATTTTAGAAGATACCGCCCAAGCCAATGGTCTTAAATTTGAAACCCGAACTGGCTTGACTAAAGAGGAACTTGCCAGTCAATCCATCCGGGTTGCGGTGGTGATTTCTAATGATTCTGATTTGGAAAGCCTTGCTCACGCAGCTCCGCAAACCCAATTCCTTGCCATTGGTTCGACAGCGTTAACGCCCCAAGCAAACCTGAGCGTGATTGAGTTACAACCCTATCGCCCAGATTGGGAGGGATTCGTGGCAGGGTTTCTGGCAGCCACAGTGACAGATGAATGGAGAGTGGGCGTTGTATCGGATAATACAGCCATCGAGGGGAAAGCTGCCCAAAACGGATTCGCCAATGGAGTCAAATTCATGTGCGGTCTTTGTCAGCCCCTCTATCCCCCATTCCCGATCCCGACTTACCCGTTATATTGGGCATTAAATCCCGCTTCTGGACAAGGGGATATCGATGCCGGGGTTGCTTATTTTCAAACATGGGCAGTTAAAACAGTTTTTCTCTATAAACCGCTGGACAGCTGGATATCCACCTTTGGTTTGGCTGGATTCAAACTCATCAGTGACCAAACCCCTCCAGAAAAATTGCAAGCACAATGGATTGCTTCTATCCAAAGCAACGAGCCGTTAGAGGAGCTAAAGTCCATGCTTCCCCAATTGCTGGATGGAAAAGGGGGACAGATGAGCAGTTCTGGATTGACATTGACCAATGTCAATGCCGACCTATTCAGCCCAGGAAAACAGACGTATGTCACTGATATGGTTACAGAATTGTTATCTGGTCAGATTGATACTGGTGTAGACCCAGCCACTGGCGAACTGCGGTAGCGTTTTGTTGAAGGAGATGAGCAATAGAACCTATTTTAGAGTAATAAATTATGAAGATATGATTAAATACAGGTTGCGTAACTCCGTTCTTCATGCTACACTTATAACGTATCGTGAGGCAAAACCGTGAAAAAGCGGAGAATCTCATTTTATAAAGGAGGGAAGCCAAAATCAATTAATCCATGATTTCCTTTTCTGCTATCTGATTTTAGAAACTCTCAATTCACTTTGTTTTGGAGGAGAAAAATGAAAAAACTATCCACTATATTAGCAGTTCTGATGATTGCATCCATGCTTTTATCAGCCTGCGCACCAGCGGCGGAGAAAAAGGAAGATTGCTCTTCGCCGGATGTCTTTTGTGTCGGTTTGGTTACCGATGTCGGAAAAATTGACGACAAATCCTTCAACCAGTCCACCTGGGAAGGCGTGAAACAAGCCGAGAAGGAACTTGGCGCGAAAGTCCAATATATTGAAACAACCGACTCGAAAGACTATGACAAGAACATCGCGACATTTGCCGATGCGAAATATGATGTCATTGTCACGGTTGGGTTTGCGTTGGGTGAAGCAACCATTGCAGCCGCCAAGAAATATCCCGATATCAAATTCATCGGTGTGGATCAATTCCAATCAGAAACCATTCCTAATCTTGCTGGATTAGTATTCCCCGAAGATCAGTCTGGTTTCCTCGTTGGTGCCCTGGCAGCCATGATGACCAAAACCAAAAAGATCGGTGCCGTCCTGGGTACAGATGCAGTACCTCCTGTGTGGCGTTTTGGTGAAGGTTATCGCGCTGGCGCGGCATATATTGATCCTACTGTAGAAGTCACTGTGGTGTACCATAATGACGTTGGCTTTGACAAAACCTTTACTGATCCGGAGTGGGGTAAAACCACTGCTCTTTCGATGATCGACAAGGGTGTTGATATCATCTTTGGCGCTGGCGGTAAGACCGGTAACGGTGCACTGCTCGGCGCTGCTGAGAAGGGCGTCTATGCCATCGGTGTTGACACAGACCAGTACTACACTGTTCCAGAAGCGCAGAAGGTTCTGCTTTCCAGCGCGATGAAATTGCTCACACCGGGCACCTTTGAATTGATCAAATTAGCGAAAGAAGGCAAGTTCCCTGGTGGCAATTATCTCGGTAAGGCTGGCTATGCACCGTTCCACGATCTGGATAGCGTCGTTCCGGCTGAAGTAAAAGCCAAGATGGAGGAAATTGCCAAAGGCTTACAGGATGGTACGATTAAAACAAATGTTCCACCTGCTAAACCTGGTTCATAATCGAACAATCTGACAGGATTCAGGGGAAAGAGTATCGCTCTTTCCCCTTTTTTATCAATTTTTGTGCCTTGTATTTGGATAGACAGGATTGAAAAGATTAGCAACCCATCATAAATATTTTATAATTTAACAAAAATGATCAGAGATGTTTGTTGTTTTTTCAATCCTGTCCATAGAAATAGACACGATCAGCAACCTTTGATGGAGTGTGTGAATGGAAGCTAAGCAGGGACAAAAAAACCAATTTCTTAAAGGGCGAATTCAAGACTGGTTCACATCGAGTTGGAGTGGGTTTTTGGTGCCAATATTGGCGGTATTAACCGCGTTTGTTGTGGGGGGGATTGTAATCGCCATTGCAGGTGGCAATCCGATCTCCGCGTATCTGGGTTTGCTTGAAGGGGCATTCGGATCGACAAAAGCTTTGAGTGAAACATCCGTTTGGGCTTCGCCGTATATCTTTGCTGGTTTAGCGGTAGCTCTGGCGTTTAAAGGTGGTTTGTTCAACATTGGCGCCGAAGGACAATTAGCGCTCGGCGCTGTCGCATCGGCTTGGGTGGGTTATGCTTTGCCTGGATTATTAGGCATTAAACTTCCTACGATTATTCATTTGCCTATCACGGTTCTTGCAGGGATTATTGCTGGCGGAATTTGGGGAGCAATACCGGGTTGGTTAAAAGCACGCACCGGCGGACACGAAGTGATCAACACGATCATGATGAACTACATTGCCTTGAACATGGTCAGCTATCTACTTAATGGACCGATGAAAGACCCCAACCCGCTGAATGTCATTGCCCGTACCCCCGAAATTGCCGAAAGCGCTCGCTTTACACCTATCTTTAGCGGTTATCGTATGCATTGGGGGTTTATACTGGCGATCATTGTCGCTATTTTGGTCTGGTTTTTACTGTGGAAAACAACACTGGGGTTTGAAATCCGCACTGCCGGTGCCAATCCCGATGCCGGAAAATATGCGGGTGTGAATGTCGGACGCACGATCGTGCTGAGCATGACTCTTTCGGGTATGTTAGCGGGCATGGCAGGCGCGATTGAAGTGACGGCGTTGAACTACCGTCATGAGTTGGGATTTTCTATCGGTTATGGATTTGATGCCATTGCGATTGCCTTGCTTGCAAAGAGTCATCCATTAGGAGTAATCCTTTCTGCCATTTTATTTGGGGCTATGCGGAATGGGGGAACCCGAATGCAGTTCCTTACCCAAATACCGGTGGATGTTATTTCCGTGATCCAAGCATTGATCCTGCTCTTCGTTGCTGCCGATGCAATTGTCCGCTTTATTTTCCGGATCAAAGCACGCGAGGAACGCGTGGTCTTAACCCGAGGTTGGGGCGGGTAGGAGGTTACCATGGATATCCGACGATTCTTGTTCATCACTTTGATTATTGTCGTTTTAATCGGGGTTGTGGTGTTAGTGGGAGGCTCGCAAGTTTCTCCTGCTACGATTATCGTCAGCATGCTTGCCACAACTATTGCAGTAGCTACCCCCCTTACGCTTGGCGCATTGAGTGGTATTTTCTGCGAAAGATCTGGTGTGGTTAACATCGGTATAGAAGGGATGATGCTGGCATCTGCCTTTTTTGGTTGGTTTGCTGCTATCTACATGAATACGATTTTAGGTGTTCAGCCTTTGCCTAGTTTGTTAACTGGAGTGGTGGTAGCGATTTTAACCGGTGGCTTGTTGGGATTGCTGCATGCCTGGCTGTCCATCACTTTCAAGGTGGATCAAATCATTGGCGGAACGGTGATTAATTTGCTGGCGGTAGGAATTAGCGGTTTCTTGAACCGGCAGCTCTTTTTCGAAAAAGGAAGTATCTTTGGCGGGCAAGTGCCTCACGCGCCGGGAGTTCTGCCGCGCATCCAGATCCCCATTATTGCCAATATCCCGATGATCGGTAAAATATTCGAGCAGCAGCCGATTGCTATTAGCGCGATTGTATTAGTGATCCTTTCCCATGTGGTGTTATTCTATACCCGCTGGGGACTTAGAACGCGTGCGGTCGGTGAACATCCTCGTGCAGCGGATACCGTCGGGATTAATGTGTATAAGATGCGTTATTGGAATGTCATCATTGGAGGAATGATCGCTGGTTTAGCAGGAGCATATTTCACCCTGGAATCCGTGCCCTCCTTTGAACCATTAATGACCAATGGACGCGGCTTTATATCATTGGCAGCCATGATTTTCGGAAATTGGTCACCATTTGGGGCATGGGCAGCCGCGTTAGTTTTTGGGGCTGCTCAAGCATTGCAAATAAATCTCCAATTTTTCCGCACCCTCATTCCACCACAATGGGCTTTCTTGCAACAATCTTCGATTGTAGGGTTAGTACCCTACATCCTAACCATGTTAATCTTAACCGGAATTATTGGACGAACCACACCACCGAAAGCGGATGGCGTCCCGTATGAGAAATAAAGGAGACCGGTAATGAATAACGAAGAAATCATTCTGGAAGTAAAAGGGATTACCAAACAATTTCCTGGCGTATTAGCGAATGACCGGGTTGATTTTGATTTACGTAAAGGCGAAATACATGCTTTATTAGGTGAGAATGGTGCGGGTAAAACCACTTTAATGAATATCCTCTATGGGTTATATCTGGCGGATGCTGGTGATATTTACCGCAATGGAAAAGCGGTGAAATTTACTTCGCCGAAAGATGCGATTGCCCAAGGAATCGGGATGGTGCATCAGCATTTCATGCTCATTCCGGTTTTTACAGTAACCGAAAATATCATGCTGGGTGAAGAAACCATTAAAAATGGTTTCCTCGACCAGAAGACCGTTGCAGAACAGGTGCGAACGCTGTCGAAGCAATATGGTTTAGAAGTCGATCCACAGGCAATTATTCAAGACCTGCCAGTTGGCGTGCAGCAGCGGGTGGAAATCATCAAAACCCTCTATCGAAAAGCAGAGATATTGATACTAGACGAACCGACTGCTGTTTTGACACCGCAAGAGGTGGATGACCTATTTCGCATTATTCGAGAACTCTCTAACCAGGGCGTCTCGATCATTTTCATCACCCATAAACTAAAGGAAGTATTAGCTATTGCGGATCGTATCACGGTGATGCGTGCTGGAAGGGTTGTTGGCACCGTTACACCGCAAGAAACGAATGAGGCGCATCTGGCGGAGATGATGGTTGGCAGAGAAGTGATCCTCACCGTTGAAAAAGAACCAGCTAAACCAGGCGATGTGGTCTTCGAGGTGAAGAATTTATCGGTATTTGATCAACGCGGTTTAGAAGCAGTGCGGAATCTCTCCTTTCATGTGCGGGCTGGAGAAATCCTTGGGATTGCCGGAGTCCAGGGGAATGGTCAAACTGAATTGGTCGAGGCTTTGACAGGGCTACGTACTCCTCATCAAGGCAGTGTCCATTTAGGCGGGATCGATGTAACGGCTAGCCCGCCGCGGCCAATGATCGAAAATGGATTGGCGCATATTCCTGAAGATCGGCAAAGGCATGGATTGGTTTTATCCTTCCCGGTGGCAGACAATCTAATACTTTGTACCTATTACAAACCACCCTTTGCCCATAATTACGTCATCCAAAACAAAGCGGTGGATGAGTATGCTCGCCGCCTGGTTGAGGAATTTGATGTCCGTACTCCTAGCCCATATCTGCCTGCTTCGAAGTTGTCGGGGGGAAATCAGCAAAAAGTGATTGTGGCGCGGGAATTGAGCCGCCCGGTAAAATTATTAATAGCCAATCAGCCAACCCGAGGGCTGGATGTCGGCTCGATTGAATATATCCATCAGCAAATCGTACAAATGCGTGATCGCGGTGTGGCGGTTTTGCTCGTTTCTGCGGAACTGGACGAAATCATGGCGCTTTCCGATCGCATCGCAGTCATGTATCGCGGTCAGATCGTTGCGACATTGGATGCGAGTGAGGCAACCCGCGAAGGGCTGGGCTTATTAATGGCGGGTGCACAGGTCGCCGAAGCATAACCGTGAGATGCTCTCGTGTTGCATTAACCGTAGTAGGAGGAATCCTTGAATTTTAATAAAGTGTGTGTTTTAGGGTTGGGCTATATCGGATTGCCCACCGCAAGTACTTTTGCGACTCATGGGTTACAGGTGATTGGAGTGGATATCAACCCGGAGGTCGTTCAAACACTCCAGAATGGTGGATTGCATATCCAGGAACCGGGTTTACGGACGTTGGTGCAGGCTGCTTTGCGTTCTGGCAATTTGAGCATCCGCAATCAACCACAAGAAGCGGATGCCTTTATTATTGCAGTACCCACTCCATTTTACGAAGATAAAAAAGCAGATTTGCGGGCGGTCTCTGCTGCAGCCGCTGCAATTGCGCCTTATCTACGAAAAGGGAATTTAGTGGTACTTGAATCCACATCACCCCCGCGCACCACAATGGATGTCGTCGCCCCGCTCTTAGAACAAAGTGGATTAAAAAGCGGAATAGATTTTCACTTGGCTTATGTCCCTGAACGTGTTTTACCGGGTCAAATTTTACGTGAACTCATCGAGAATGCGCGGGTGATCGGCGGTGTCGATCGAGCCTCGGCAGAAGCTGGGCGAGAACTATATCGGTTATTTGTGCGCGGAGAGCTCATTTTGACCGATGCGACAACTGCCGAAATGGTAAAGTTAATGGAAAACACATATCGGGATGTGAACATCGCTATCGCTAATGAATTTGCCCGGCTTGCCGATCGGTTTGGAGTCGATATTTGGGAGGCGATCGCCCTGGCAAACCGCCACCCGCGGGTGAATATCCTTCAGCCGGGTATCGGCGTTGGCGGGCACTGTATCAGTGTCGACCCCTGGTTTCTCGTCGAAGCTGCCCCAGATTTGGCACGGCTAATCCGCACTGCTCGGATGGTCAATGATGAACAGCCGGCTTTTGTGGTTGATATAATCCGCCGCTCGGTTGGAGATCTGCGCGGAGTAAACGTCGCCGCGTTAGGGCTTTCTTATAAAGCAGATGTTGATGATGTGCGCGAATCACCCGCCATTGCGGTTTGTCAACAGCTGCTACAAGCTGGAGCAAAGGTTCGTGCTTTTGAGCCGAACCGTGTTCACATAAAAGTTGAGGGAGTTCCTACTGCACAATCGCTCGAGGAAGCCTTGCAGGATGCAGCGCTGATGGTTATCCTGGTGGCGCATCAACCGTTTCGAACATTCGATCCTGCCACCATTGCAAAGATGATGCCGGGTCGTTTAGTGGTGGATGCTGTTAACTTATTGGACGAGTGGCATTGGAAAGCAGAAGGTTTTCGGGTGGTCAAATTAGGGAGTCCATCAAAAGATTAGCCATGATACTGTGTTAAGGGAAATATGAATGAATCACCCGTGCGAATGATTGAAGCACCCCCTCCTCAATTATTTCCCATCATTGGG
>DAOTVW010000289.1:0-4215 GCA_034436035.1 Anaerolineales bacterium | reverse complement strand
TTTGCAGGAATATCAATCAGGTTCGCCTGTCCATAATAATAAAGACCATAAAATCGGTCTTTGGTGTAGGGGTCATCTTTCCCACCAAGCTCCCCAGAGACGTACGCTTTAGCCAATCGGTCAAAGTATTCCCCACGAGTTATTCCAGAGGCTGCCTGTTTATTATACCATTCCCAGCCTTTGTTATCAATCATAGTTGAGGCTAACTGAGCAGCTGCATCCTTCTCATTCCTAAACTGCATTTTCGCAGCTTCTTTATCGGCATCGTTTAGCTTCGGATTATAGGCTGCTGACATTGACCCAGATAGAGCCTTAACTGAATTCTCAACGACGCTTTTAATCTCTGGAGTTGCCATCCCGGTTTTCTCGTCTTTAACCGATTGAGCGCCCTCAAAACTCGGGACAAAAGCTCCTGCCGTAGGGTCGTACTCATACTTAATGCGAACGACGTAGTCCCTTTTCCCCCGAAGGTTGGATGGCACTAAATCCTTGACGCGAGGGTCTGTGGCTGCGAAAGCCCTTACCACCGCGGGCCGTTTCTCTTCTTTTGGAACCTGATATATTGGGTGCTGGAAATCAACCTCTCCTGTGAACGGATTTTTCGGAAAAACGGTAGTGCCCACCCTGTAATAAGGCTCACCTAACTTTACGGGTGCTGTTGCGCGTCTGTAATCTTCTAACGCTCTTTCCCTCTGAAAGACGAGGTTGCTCTCAATCAGGGCTCTGTTCAACCAATCTTGCAGAGAGGTTTGACGTTGCATTTCCTGCTCAATTGGCTTTGCCGTCCCTGTTAAGTATCCTGCAAGTAATGGTGTAATTGCCATATTAGTAACCTATGTTTTCAACAAGACCGGGCAACCACGGCCCGAAACCTAAATCGGTTGCTCCAGCTGCCGCTGCACCTCCTGCACCAGCAACGGAAGCCTGCGGTCCGAAGAGATACCGCATTAAGAATTGTCCCGTAAGATTCCCAAGCCCTTGTCCTGCCAGTAAATCCGTTTGATTCTGTAACTCCATTCCCTTACCGCCAAGCCCAAGTAATTCTGTTATCAATCCCATCTTCCAGCGCAAATCCTGTTCGTTTACGCCAGCAATTGCCTGATTTAGAGCCTGTGCTCTTTTTGATTGCAAGTCAGTTAGAGCGGCAGCACCAACACCAGCTTTACCTAATCCTGAACCCGCAAGGTAACCGAGCAGGTCTCTTTGCGACTTATTAAACGACGTATTAACCCCCTGTTCAGCGCTCTGTAAGAGCTGGTTATAAAAAGGCATATCCCAGCTCTGAGCTGTGCCATAAGCCTGCGACTCAAGGCGTTTAATCATGTCCTCGATGTCAGAGGACGAAGCAGCGTTTAGACCTGTTGCGAGCCCGCTTCCTAACAGTCCTCCTAAAGCACCACCAACCCCGGGCGCTACCAGATTGCCGATGACGGCGCCGCCTATTGGTAGTAATCCTGACAAACTTGACCAGAACGAAGGCATTTGAGTCCTCCTTTCAAAATTAGTTTAATAAACTTTACCTATATTTCAAAGTACGTTGCCGTTAAGCTATCCCCAGCTTGGGGCACGTCGGGTCCGATAATTGTAATTGTCTGACCTGAAATCGTATACCAGACGCCGGGGTCTTTACTCTGACCATTAAATTCAATAACTTCTGTTCCGCTGTATAACGGAGTTGGGATTACGAACGTCCTGTTAGTCCCATCCATAGTCCCTAACAGCGGCACTTTACGCTTAAATTTTGAGGCAACAGATGCTACGGCATCCGACGGTGCAGACACTCCGCCGCTGACAACGCCAGAGACTCTCGGCCACGGGGCGCTTGAACCACTTAACAGGAAAATTTTACCTGCAACGTGCATATAAATACTGTCAGGGCTGCCGTTTGTTCCTTTAACGTGCACCATCTGGAAATCGCTTAAGCCGTTTGCAGGTGGCAGTCTCGTAAGGTTCGCCTGCCCAGCGGGTGCAAGGAATTTCTTCAATTCTTCAGCGTCAGCATTCTTGTATTTGTTCACGCCCGAGATCCTCTCTGAATTGGTGTATACTCAAACAGCAAAGACCTGAAAGCCGTTAAACCGCTACCAATGAAGTCAAAGAATAAGCGGTTTGCAATATAAATTGGGTTCGTCATACCGTCAGTTATCTGCTTGAAAGTATCTGTGGCGTTTAATAAGCCAGAGTCCAGAATTGACGCTACAGCGTTATTGTCTGGACTTTCCAAATAACAGGTGAACGACAGCCCGTTTTTGTCTCGGTTAAGCCAGAATTTACGCGGACGCATTAACCCTACGCCGCCATCGCTGAACGTCTTTGTCCTAACTCTCTGTATCGGAATGTAATTAAGGCTCGACCAACTATCTGTTGTGGTAGCACCAGTTGTGTCCAGAACGCCCAACTTAGTTGTGCCACCATCGTTACCAGCGATTATAAGCAAGCCCTTGTCGTTCCCAATCTGTCTTTCCAGAATGAATGAGCCCGGCGTTACCTTCCATTTATACCATCTTGCAAAGTCTTTAGATTTTAAGTCAAGAATGAGAAGGTAATTGTCAGTGCCAATTGAAACATCCCAGATTACATACTGGTAAACCTCCGAGAACGTAACACTGTTCCACGAAGTAACAGAGCTAAAAGTGTTGCGCAAATTCTGGGATACTGGCATAGGATCAACCATACCGTTTGCGTAAACGTACAGCTGGTTCTTTGAAGCGAAGAACGTTTGCCCCGAAATGCCAATTAAACTATTCGGCTGGTCGCATCCGATATTAGGGACAACCTTGAATAAACCCGATGGTTGAACGCCCGTTGTGTAGAGTTTGAATATAGAGCTTTGTTTGAATATCAGTATGCCATCATTGTCATCCATTATACCTGTAATTGGGTCTCCATCATCGGGCGAGACGTTCTGAATGTTAAGGTCGTTGAATTGCTGTATCTGCTCGGCTTCGCTCCACATAACCGCAGAATTCAAATTGAGAGTGGAGAGCCCGGTGTAAGCCTGTGTTAGAGAGGAGTCATCTGCGGTGTCCGTGTATCCGATCATTGGACTGGGGAAAATACCCGCATACGGACCGGGTGGAAAACTAAACTGGAAAGAATAAAGAAAGTAAAAAGTTCCTAAACCTGCTTTTGTTCTGTAGAGCTTTACGCCAACTATATTCGGGTTTGCAACGATGTAGCTGTTAGAACCCGGCGCCGATGGGACAAGTGGCATCATAAGCTCCACGTAAGCGGGGTATTTATTCGTAGCTAACGAGGTGTATGTCGGACCGATACGCAGCTCTGTCTCCGTACCATCAGCAAGCAGATATGTAGCGCCATATTGATATTGGGAGTTAGGGGTTAACCCTGTGGGCGACACAGGGTCAGTTGTTGTTTGGTACGGGTACAAGTACCTAACAGGATCGTGCGGGTTCGTATCAACAAATGGGTATGTCGGAAAGGTGGCTGGAGTCTTTGAGAGATTGGCGACAAAAATCCTGTCCTTGTGCACGAGGACGTACTTCGCAGTGTTTGGTGTGTTTACTATCGTTAATGGACTTGCTAAATCCAGCGCCGTGTCCGCAAATCCATCTGCAAATGTGGTTGTTCCAATAGTAAGAGAAGTCAGAAAGAAAAAGTCCAATTTGTTTGCCTGCGTTCTGAAAATCCATAACTGGGTAATTCTCGGGTCCGTTGTGGTAGGTAGTCCCGACAAATTGACAGAGGAAGTATTATTACCCGTGCCTCCAGTTGTGTACTGACCGCCAGCTATACCGAATCCTTGAAATGGCTGGGAAGGGGCGGACAAGCTACCATCGGATGCCATAAAAACAAAGACGTACTGATAATTCGATTGGTCGGTCATCTTCCCACCAGTTGCAGATGCCGTAATTCTTATATTTGTAACATCAGGTACTGGCAGGCTGAGATTAAAATTATTAACCAAGTCAGTTATAAATAGTGGGTCAACCCCGTTTGTGCAAATTACCTGCTGATTAAATGAAGCCGTCCGTAATCTTGCTGTAGTGTTTAACCCTGTTTTAACTGCAGTCCAGCTCCCCACTCCGTTTTGGCTTTTGTAAAGTGTTCCGTTAATACAGGAAATTAGGTAGTCAACACCGTTAACTGACACTTCATCTAAACTCTGAATTGCACCAGCTTGCGAAGAGCCGTAAGGCTTAAATCTCTGCCTTGCGGTTGGCACGCCCTCTATGACATCAAGCACCATATTCT
>DAOTVW010000288.1:0-1635 GCA_034436035.1 Anaerolineales bacterium | reverse complement strand
TAACCAGTTTGGTGTTGAGCTTGAACCCGGTAAGCTTCGTGATGTATCTCATCTACCAGATGGTAAGTTTAACTTGTTCAGTGTTTCGAGATTGCAAAATGAAGGTTGGTTGCTGCATGGCAACAAGGATCGAGTTTGGATGACGAAGAACAAAAATCGTATCGTATTCGACATTAAAATCCAAACTCCAAAGGGCGCTGTGTATGCGATGTATTGTAAGCACTCTTGTGTTGTTCAAGAAGAGCTTGCTAATGGAGCAACCAATGGTGGTGGATTGAAAGTTACAATTGGACAAGCTCATGCTCGTTTGGGTCACATTGGCAAAGATGCTGTTCGTAAAATTGCTGGTTACATTGGTTGGCATGTTACACGTGGGAGACTTGCTGCTTGTGAAGCATGTGCGGTTGGCAAAGCTCGTCAAAGGAATTTGGGGAACCATTTGTCGGACCTCCCTACTGTTGTTTGTGATCGTCGTCGTGTCCATTTGGATATTTCATCTATCAAGAAACCGGAGAATGTGTCGCGTGTATATAAACCACATATGTGAATAATTGTTGTTGAGAATATGCAGTTGAAGTTCGTTCACTTCTTTGAGACTAAAGATGGTATGGTTGAACCCACTTGTGAATTGTTTTCTCGATGGAAGCGTGCTGGGTATGGTGTTGATATTGTTTGTTTGGATAATGCTGGGGAGAATTTGGCATTGCAAAGTCAGAGCAACAGTGCGACTTGGCAGTTGGGCATTGAATTTGAGTTTACCGCATGTGACACTCCACAACAGAATTCATTGGCAGAAGTCGGAATATTCACTTTGGCGAATCGTGTGAGGGCAATGATGCACTATGCACATGTTCCACTTGAGTTTAGGTACAAATTATTTCGTGATTGTTATGCGACGGCGGCCATCAATGATGGGCTTATGTTGGTTGAACTGAACGGTGTATTGAAAAGTCGTTTCGAACATTTCTGTGGTCAGAATCCTAAGTGCACTAAGTATCTTTGGACTTGGGGAGAAGCCGGGACGGTAAAGTTGTGTCAGAAGATGACACCCAAATTGTCGGATCAAGGTAAGACCTGTATGATGATCGGATATGCCCATGATCACAACAGTGACACTTATCGGATGTGGGACAAGGACACGGGGAGAGTTCACGTTTCACGTGATGTTGTTTGGTTGCGGCGTATGTACTTTTCTGGTCCTAATGGCTCGGGTGGTGGGAATTTGGTGGTCTCTGGAATCTTGGTCAATGGCGCTGAAGAGTCTTCAGTGGGGGAGAGTGGTGGTGCGAATGGTGTTCAGCACATTGCAATGTTGGAAGATGACATAGTGGAGGTTGGACAACACAACGCAGTTGACAACGGAACAATAGGCGATGACAATGGAGGTGCGGAGCCCATCTAAGTTCCAACGACCGAACCGATGATGACGACGAAGACGCCGACTGTTGCGATGACAACGACGCGATCGGGGCGAGTAATTCAACCGCCCAAGCGCTTGGTTGATGAAATTGGAGCATCTGCATTGGAAGTGGAACCTCAGGAGTTATGTCCGGCGGAAGTATCCTTTTTGGCAGCGAGGTGTCGACAATTGTGCGGATTTGTTCACGAAAAATTTGGATGGGCCCAGCTTTCAGA
>DAOTVW010000287.1:0-48869 GCA_034436035.1 Anaerolineales bacterium | reverse complement strand
CCAGATGATTTTTGGCCGCGTATCCGGGAAGCTACTCGTTATTATCAAACACTTCTCATCGCAGATGAAGTTCAGACAGGTCTTGGTCGCACTGGCAAACTTTGGGGTGTGGAACATTGGAATGTTGAACCCGATATCCTGTCTGTAGCGAAATCATTAGGTGGCGGTGTTATGCCAATTAGCGCATTTTGCTCCACAGAAGAGATCTGGCAATGTATGATGTACCCAAATCCATTTATTCACACAACCACTACCGGCGGTAACGCTTTAGCTTGTTCAGCTGCCATAGCTGCGATAAATGTCACCATAAGGGAGAAGTTATGGGAACAAGCTGCAGAAAAAGGGGCTTATCTGATCTCTAAGTTGGATATGCTGTATCAACAATATGAGCAGCTTTTCAATAAAATAACGGGGAAAGGATTACTGATTGGCATGCATTTTAAAAACCCAGAAATTGGTTATAAAGTAGCGGCAGGTCTCTTTAAACGCGGGGTGCTCGTCGCTGGTACGCTCATCAGTGCACAGACCATTCGCATAGAACCCCCATTGGTGATTTCTTATGCAGAAATAGACCGCTTATTAGATCGTCTTGAAGATACGCTAAAGGAGGTGGCAATGAAAGAATATGAACTAAACCCCGTATAATAATAACGATAACGCATAAAATACTATTACTTTATAATATTTAAGCATAATAATATTGACAATAATGAAAATTAGTTATAGAATAAAATTGAAGTGAATCAGAATAATCTCCCCCTTGATGAAGAACTTGACGCAATAGACCTGCAAATCATTGATGCGTTACAAAAAGATGGACGCGAGGCGTTCGCACAAATTGCGGAACGGTTAGGCGTTTCCCCTGGCATGATCCGGATGCGCTATAACCGTTTAGTCGAAAAGGGAATCTTGCGTGTAGTTGCAATAACAAACCCGCTTCAAATGGGTTTCAAGATGATGGCGATGATCGGAATTAAAGCAGAGGGGGGTAAACTACTCGAAGTTGCCAATCAAATCGCAGCACTTGATGAGGTTATTTATCTGATCCTTGTCAGTGGCAGTTACGATATTTTTGCTGAGATCATTTGCCGTAACCAAGACGATGTTTTGCGATTCCTAACAGAACGGTTATATAAAATCGATGGTATTCGCGAGTCGGAAACTTTTATACATCTTAAAATCATAAAAGAAGTTTACTTTTAGGAAATTCCGGTTTGAGCCGGTTTTTTTAATCTTATAAAAAGGAGATAGAAATGAAAGTTTTACTCGTTGGAACAGGTGGCGTAGGAGAGGCTATAGCCACAATCGCAAAGGATCGTCCATGGATGGAAAAAATGGTTCTCACCGATTACAACCGCGATCGCCTTAAAGAGGTGCAAGATAAATTAGGAGACCCTGACCGTTTTCCCACCGAATGGATTGATGCAAGCAAACAAGAAATGATTGAAGCTCTCGCCAAGAAATATGACGTGGATTTAATCATGAATGCTTGCGATCCATCTTTCAATGTCCCTATTTTTGAAGCCGCCTATCAGGTGGGCTGCAATTACATGGATATGGCGATGACCCTATCCGAACCACATCCCGAAAAGCCTTATGAGCAGTGTGGCGTGAAATTGGGTGATTATCAATTTGAAAGAGCAAAAAATTGGGAAGAAAAAGGTATCTTAGCGATTCTTGGGCTGGGTGTAGAACCGGGTATGGCAGATGTATTTGCGCGGTATGCCGCGGATTATCTTTTTGATGAAATCGATGAAATCGGCGTTCGAGATGGTGCAAACCTGGAAGTTCGAGGATATGAATTTGCTCCTAATTTTTCGATTTGGACCACCATCGAAGAGTGTCTCAACCCACCCATCGTGTGGGAAAAAGACAAAGGGTGGTACACGACAGAACCATTTTCCGAACCAGAAACATTTGAGTTTCCAGAAGGAATTGGGAAATTGGAATGCATCAATGTAGAACATGAAGAAGTACTATTAGTGCCTCGTTGGATTAATTGCAAAAGGGTAACTTTTAAATATGCGTTAGGGGATCAATTTATTGGCGTGTTAAAAACCCTTCATATGCTCGGTTTAGATAATAAAGAGCCGATTAAAGTCAAAGATGTATGGGTTGCCCCTCGGGACGTTGTTGCCGCTTGTCTGCCTGATCCGGCTCACTTAGGCGATCGTATGTTTGGTAAGACTTGTGCTGGAACCTGGGTAAAAGGGAAAAAGGATGGAAAAGAAAAGGAAGTGTATATATATCAAGTCGCCGATAACGAGGAGTGTATGAAGCGGTTAGGATGCCAGGCAGTTGTTGCACAAACTGCTTTCAATCCGGTTATAGGAATGGATTTATTAGAACATGGCATTTGGAAAGGGGTTGGAGTATTAGGACCAGAAGCTTTTGACCCATTGCCTTTTATGAACAAGATGGCTGATTATGGATTTCCTTATGGGATTAAAAATATAAAATAATTTTTTTATCAGCATTGAGTTGTGAGAACTAATCAAGGAGGAAAATTGTGGCTGAAAGTGCACCCTTAACACTAGCCGAAAAGAAAAAGCTTAAACGCGAATTAACCCTTTTACCCTTGTTTGGGTTAATGTATTTCACTGTTTGTGGAGGGGCGTTTGGTGCTGAACCGATGGTTTCAATGTCTGGACCAGGTTTAGCGTTGTTGTTGTTTATTATTACACCCCTTGTATTCAGCATCCCGAACATGCTTATGGTGCGGGAAATGCAATCCCTTATGCCTGCTGAAGGGGGATATTATCATTGGATCAAGCAAGCATTTGGTAGGTTTGCGGGATTTATGGCTGGATGGGCTAACTGGGTTGTTTCATGGGTGGATGTATCCATCTATCCAGTATGGGCAGCCTATTATCTTGGTTATTTTATTCCCGCATTACGCAATGGTGCAACGATAAACGGTGTTGAAGTCCCTGGCTGGCTACTCTCTTGGTTTGTTGCTTTGGCATTAATCTGGTCTATCTCTGCTCTGAACGTACGCGGTGCAAGATTATCAGGTCTTTTCTCCAACTGGTTAGGATTATTCATGATTATTCCTCTCATTTTGATGTCCATTGTGGGGATAATCGCTTGGATCAAAAGTGGCTCTACTGTCCATTTGCCTTTTCTAGCCAGCGGTGAACCAGTCAGCTTTAATACCCTCATTCCGGCGCTGGGAACTGGTATCTATGTTGCAATGTGGAATTTCATGGGTTGGGAACTTCCTAGTGCTGCAGGGGACGAGGTTGTCAATCCAAAGCGAACATACCCGATGGCAATGGTGCTGGTATTGATTGCTGCAATAGCCTCTTATAGTATCCCCACAATAGCGGGATTATATGGTGGGGCTGGTGAAGATGGCAAATATCAGCTTTGGGGTTTAGAAGCATCTGATGAAGAAAAGGGAATCATAGCTGATCTGGCTGGCGAAGACGCAACTCCGGAACAACTAAATGAATGGACAAACAAACTTGAATCTTGGGGTGTTGAACCAACCAGCTCTGTTGGGTGGGAATTTCCCGATATTGCGCATGTCGTTGCAGATAAACTAACTGGACAGAAGAATGGTAACTTAGCCAGAACCCTTGGCGTATTGGTTTCTCTTTCAGCGGTCTTGAGCATGATTGGTCTCTTCATTGGGAATGGTCTAGGTGGCACCCGGTTACCATTCGCTTTAGCCGAAGATGGAATGATGCCCAAATTTTTAGTAAAAGTACATCCTAAATATGGTACCCCATGGGTTTCAATCTTATTCTGCGGTTTAATCTATTCCATCTTTACCCTGCAAGCTTTCCAAACATTGGTTGTTATCGATGTTTTCCTGAATATGTTGGTGTTGTTAGCTTGCTTTTTCGCAATGTGGGTGCTACGCTTTAAGGTGCCCGATCGACCACGCAAACAAGTTCCGGGAGGTTGGGTTGGACTAACCCTGATTACTGTTTCCATGACTGTGGTTGTCATATTGGCAATAGTGTTCAACTATTTAGATAGCGGGATGGAATCAATCTCTTGGGCGCTTTATGCACTTGTGATAGGCGCATTGTTGTATTTCCCAATCATAAAATATGTAAAACCAGGTATTCCTGATGTTGACCCTTATGAGGCACCACCTGAAGAAGATTAATCGATTCGGTCAACTCCCTCCCTTTTCAACAAGGGAGGGAAATTATTCAAAAAGGAGGTTACGATGCCAAACGGTTATCATGGAAAAATTCTTCATGTAGATTTATCCACAGGAAAAATTGAAATTGAATCTCCACCAGAATCGTTTTATCGAACTTATATGGGAGGAAGCGCCATGGGGGTGTATTATGTATTGCGTAACGTGCCCAAAGGCGCTGATCCATTAAGTCCATACAATGTGCTCACGATTTTTCCGAGTGTCGTGACAGGTGCGCCCATTGCAGGTTTAAGCCGCATCAATGTCAATGCAAAATCGCCCATGTCGGGTGCTATTGGAGATTCGCAAGCTGGGGGTTTCTTCCCCGCCGAATTTAAATTTGCCGGATATGATGGGATCGTTTTCCATGGACAATCTCCAAAGTGGGTTTATTTGAGCATTTTGGATGGTAAAGTAGCCCTACACGATGCTTCACATTTAATTGGAAAGGTCACCGGCGAAGTCGATCGTATCCTGAAAAAAGAAGTTGGTGATGAGAATGCACAAGTGATGCAGATTGGTCCTGCTGCTGAAGTAGGGGTGCGCTTCTCGGCAATTATGAATATGGCTAATCGAGCAAATGGACGCACTGGAATGGGTCTTGTTATGGCTTCCAAACGCCTAAAAGCGATTGTAGTTCGTGGAAAACAACGACCTGAAATTGCTGATCCAAAACAATTAGCAAATTTAAACAAAACCGGTGCTAAATGGGTCTCCACTAATCCAGATGTAGATGGATTAGCAAAATATGGGACGGCAAGTGTTGTCATGCCACAAAACCAATTCGGTACGTTACCTACTCGTAATTACAATGAAGGTCAATTTGAAGGAGCAGAATCGATTAGCGGGGAAAGAATGGCAGACACAATTTTAATCGGGCAAGATACCTGTTATGCTTGTACTGTGCGTTGCAAACGTGTCGTGGAAGTAAAGGAGGGAAAATATAAAGTAGATCCTTATTATGGTGGTCCTGAGTACGAAACGATCAGTACATTTGGTTCTTATTGTGGCATTGATAATCTAGAGGCGATTTCCCTTGCCCACCAAATCTGCGATATGTATGGTGTAGATAGTATTACTTGCGGGGCAACCATCGCGTTTGCCATGGAGTGTTATGAAAAAGGAATTATCACCAATGAAGATACCGGAAATATCGATTTGCGCTTTGGGAATGCTGATGCAATGCTGGAAATCCTTCAACAAATTGTAACAAAAACCGGCAAGCTGGGTCCAATCTTAGCTGAAGGTTCCGCCCGCGCTGCGAAAATCTGGGGTAATGGGGCGGAGGAATGTTTAATCACCGTCAAAAATGAAGAGGCACCGGCCCACATGCCACAAGCAAAACGCTCGTTGGCAATAATCTATGCAGTTAATCCATTTGGTGCGGATCACCAATCCAGTGAACATGACTGGATGTATGAGCAGGGCATGGCATCTGATTTATACTTAGAGCGCCTTCGTCTAATGGGACTTACAAATCCTCCTGGTCCACTATCATTGGATGAAGAAAAAGTTAAATTTGCCTATCTTGGACAAGCGTTTTACAGCATGATGGATACCCTGGATATGTGTCAATTTGTGTGGGGGCCCGCCTGGAGCCTATTTGGTCCTGCAGAGACAGTGGAAATGGTCAAAGATATTACGGGGTGGGATGTCACTCTGCAAGAGCTCATCGATGTTGGATTAAGAAGGATAAATTTGATGCGTGCCTATAATGCCCGGGAGGGATTTGATCGCAAAGATGATACTTTACCGAAGAAATTTTTCAAACCCCTGCAGGGTAGCGGCCCAACGGCAGGAATTGCCTTAGATAAAACAGAATTCGAAACAGCTCTGGATCAATATTATCAATTCATGGGCTGGACAAAAAATGGGTTACCAACCAGTTCGAAGCTTAAAGAGCTTGGAATTGAGTGGGTGACCGATTATGTAGAATTGGAATAAAATACTTTAGCGAGGTTCTAAAATGAATGATTATTCTGAATCCCTCGAATTATTGTCACCAGTTTGGGCACCGTATACAGACATTATTGCTGACCACGCAAAAGGATGCTGGATTTATGATATCAACGGAGCTAAGTATCTTGATTTCACTTGCGGTATTGGGGTTACAAGTACTGGTCACTGTCACCCGGCTGTTGTAGCAGCTATTCAACAACAAGCAAGCAATCTCATCCATGGTCAGATTAATATCATCAAGCATAAACCGATCTTGGAGTTAGTAGCACAACTAAAAACCATTGTTCCGCCCGAAATTGATCGCTTTTTTTTCACAAACTCTGGAGCTGAAGCCATTGAGGGGGCGTTGAAATTAGCGCGCCATGCAACAAAGAGACCGAATATTATTGTGTTCCAAGGTAGTTTCCATGGGCGAACAATTGGGACATCATCCATGACTACTTCTAAAACTATTTATCGGGCGGGTTATCAACCTTTAATGCCAGGTGTATTTGTCGCTCCTTATCCTTATGCATATCGTTATGGTTGGGATGAGGAGCAAACGAGTCAATGGTGTTTAAATGAGCTCGAATATTTATTGGATAGTCAAACCGCTCCAGAAGAAACCGCAGCAATTTTTATTGAGCCGGTTTTAGGCGAGGGTGGCTATGTGGTGCCCCCGAAAAGCTTTATGCAAGGTTTACGCCAACTTTGTAATAAACATGGAATTTTACTCGTTGCAGATGAAGTTCAGGCGGGCTTTGGCAGAACCGGCAAATGGTTTTCATTTGAGCATTTTGATATAGTACCGGATATCATGACCGTAGCCAAAGGATTGGCGTCTGGAATGCCATTAGCAGGGGTTTTCAGTCGAAAAGAGATTATGGACAAGTGGATACCCGGTTCTCATGGTGGAACGTACGGCGGTAATGCTGTTGCAGCAGCTGCGGCTGTGGCGACAATAAAAGCCATAAAAGAAGAAAATATGATAACCAACGCCCAGGAACGTGGCAACCAATTAATGCTGGGGTTGAAAAAACTTCAGCAGGAATATCCAATCATTGGGGATGTGCGCGGAAAAGGGCTCATGGTAGCAACAGAATTTCGCACACCTGATCGAAAGCCGGATAAAAAGACAGCTAAGGCAATTGTCCACGCCTGTTTAGACGATAAATTACTCCTCCTCACCTGTGGCACATGGGATAATACCATTCGCTGGATACCACCCTTGATTGTCAACGCAGAGGAAATCGACCAGGCATTAAAAATATTTCAGAATGCACTTAATAAAGTAGTGATTCAATAGCAATAATGATTTGTGTGGCTGAATAAAAGGAGTATTCATGCAAGTATGGCGAGTTAATACACGACAAAAGAACTATACTATTGAGGCTTGCCCACAATCCTGGGAGAGATTAGGTGGACGCGGCTTGGTGGCGCGAATTTTGCTTGATGAAGTTAAACCGGATTGTGATGCATTAGGTAAATATAATAAACTAATCCTGGCACCCGGTTTATTAGTCGGACATAAGTTATCTAGCTGCGACCGTATATCTTTTGGAGGGAAAAGCCCATTGACTGGCGGTGTAAAGGAAGCCAATGCCGGTGGCATCACTGCACTAAATCTTGTCTCCTTAGGAATCAAGGCATTGATTCTGGAAGATTTGCCAGAGGATGATAAATGGTTCATTTTACACATCAGTAAAAGCGGTGTTCGATTCGAATCCGCGGATGACTTAATTGGGTTAGGGGTTTATCAAAGTACGGAAATTTTATTAAATCGATATGGCAAACATGTCTCTCTTGCTTTGATCGGGCCTTGCGGAGAAAGACAATATTTAGCAGCCGGAATCATGAATCTAGACAAAGATCAGAATCCCTCTCGCATTGCTGCACGTGGGGGTCTGGGAGCTTTGATGGGCTCAAAAAAAATTAAAGCCATGGTTATCGATGCCCAGCAAGGAGAAAAACCCCCAATCCTTGATGCTGAAAGGTATAAACAAGCTCAAAAAACGTTCACACAAGCCTTGAAAGATCATCCTCAAACGAAAATATATCATGATTACGGAACGAATGCCATGCCGGGTATGTCGGATGGTTTTGGTGGTATGCCCACACGTAATTTCTCCGCAGGACATTTCGAAGGCTTAGAGAAAATCAGAGGAGAAACCATGCGGGAGATGCTTATCGAACGCGATGGGGAAGGAAAACCATCCCATGCTTGTATGCCTGGTTGTATCATTCAATGCTCGAATGTGTACGCCGACGAGAATGGCAAAACAATTGTCTCACCATTAGAATATGAAACCGTGGGTCTTTTAGGGGCTAATCTGGGTATTGATGACTTGGATACCATTGCACGATTAAATTGGGAATGCAATGATTTGGGTTTAGACACCATCGATACCGGTGCAGCATTAGGGGTTGCTGCTGAAGCCGGTCTTCTGAAATTTGGCGATGGCAAACGAGCGCTGGAATTAATCCATGAAATTCGTCAAAATACGATATTAGGGCGTGTCTTGGGAAATGGCGCTGCAATCGCTGGTAAAGTGTTAGGAGTAACACACGTCCCAGTTGTAAAAGGTCAAGCGATGAGTGCGTATGAACCACGGGCGATCAAAGGCACGGGGGTTACTTACGCAACTTCACCACAAGGTGCGGATCATACTGCCGGGCTAACCATACGAGCAAAAGTTAATCATCTTGACCCCAGCATTCAGGCAAATATTTCTCGTAATGCGCAAATAAATATGGCAGGATATGATTCTTTAGGAGCTTGTATCTTTGCGGGAAATGGTTTTGCAAGCGCACCTCAAACGATCAAAGAGTTGATCACCGCTCGTTATGGTTGGGCAGTGAGCGATAATTTTCTGGAAGTTTTAGGGAAAGAAACCATTCGATTAGAGAAAGAATTTAACCGACGCGCAGGGTTTACATCCGCTCATGACCGCATTCCGGAATGGATGACGAGGGAACCATTACCGCCCAATCAATCGGTATTCGATGTACCAGAAACGGATTTGGATAATATTTTCGAAGATCTTATCCAAGAAGATGAATAGGCGATGGGAACCATTCGTATAGTCGTTCATCTTCATACCATTGCGCAGAAATGGAGTGAAGAAGGAAGAATAGATAAAATCAATTTAGAGGTTAAAGACGGCTGTACGATTTCAGAGCTGATAAAACAATTAGATATCCCCCTGAAATGGGAGGATATACTGGTTGTCGTTGATCAAAAAACAGTGTCCGGGGATTATCAACCCCAAGATAGAGATGAAATCCATATCATCCCCGCCATAAGTGGAGGATAGGGAGATAATAAAATAAAAAGGGCTGCCAAATAACAATAGCAGCCCTTTTTATTTTTTAATGAATTTTACTCCTCATTTTCTGCTAATAAATTTGAGAACCAGTAAGATAATAAATCCGCTGCTGGTTTTCCACGCACAGATGGAGATGGATCAATTAATGCGGCTGCTGGATAATAACCACGGGACACCAATCCGCTAATCCAAGTGCGGGAATTTATCGCAGTAAAGAGCGCATTATAGAGATTTACTTGCGCTTGTAAATCCATCTTTACGGAAAGGGAATTTAGTTTTGGCTGAACTAAATCATCCCAAGAAACACAAGTATCGCTTGCGTCCTTAATACATCCGCTTTCAACCCCTGCAGCAGATGGATAAGATACCCCAAGTAAAACAGTTTTATTGAAATGATCATGAAGCGGCAATGCAATTTTATCCAATTCCTGACCGGCTACCATCGCTAGATCTGCAGGGCTTGGATTGGAAGACGCATCAGACACCATTGGTTCAGACCATAAAAGGTAAATTCCATCTACTGCATCGAGAAACGGTGGAGGGTCTTTTGCTTGTTCTCCGCTAATTGCCCAGAATAAAGGACCTTTAAAATGGGTTTTGATTTCTTGTATCAAAAGTCGCCAGCGTGCTTCTGCATCTGCGGGAACACCAGAATCACTGCCATCCAATAATTTTCCGCCAGGGTAAGCAGGCGATAACCAATCTCCTCCCAGTATCAATGCATTTGCATTGTTTTGGGTGGCTAAATCAGCATGATAGAGCGCAAAATTGCGATACCGTTCGAACCAAACTTGCCACCAGGCAAAATCTCTTGTTGAGGAAGTCCACCAATCCGAAATGGGTTGCGAGAATTTTGGCTGAGGGAAAATTGCAGTACTTATTCCACGGTCAGTTGTTTCCCTTAACCATTCAGCCATGTCGAGCCAAAGTGGATCTTCTCCGGGAACTAATTCGAGAACGGGGGGTGATTGGCGGGTAAATGTCCAGGTGGGAGTCATCACTAACCAGTTACTACTGAGGTATTGAACTGAATCCAAATTATATGAAAAATTTTGATTGTAAGATGGATGATAGATGGATTGGAATTCTATCCCAGCTATAAATCCGTCTTCTCGCGGCGTGACTTCTGGGGTGGTTAATTCTACTGGGGAAGAGGGCTGTTCAGTCCATGCCCAGGCTGGTACAGTGATGCGCAGCGGGCTTGACATATTTGTGGAACTTATTGCTAACCCTGGATTTTCGAATCCCATCGTATCGCTCGCATCTGCTATACCGCAATCATTATTGCGGCAAATACGAAAATGGAGTTGATCTGCAAAATCTAGAGGAGAGTTGAGAATAAATCCCCAGCGCTTATCTCCCAAACGCCACATCGGAATTGGCTCAGTCCATCCATAGATAGGTCGAAATTGAATCGAAACAAAATCGTCTTTTGGAGTTGTGTCGGGAAGCGTAACATCAAAACTAATTGGATGGGAATCTTTCGTCACCCAAGCTGTGACAGAATCCTCAATCATTGTGTCTTTGTCTGGAACAATGAAATGGCGCAGGTTTGGTTTTCCATTTTCATCTACTTCGGTATTCCAGAAACCATCTCCCAGAGTATAAAGATAATGAATATCCGCACCAGCTGGAAGCGCGATATTGATTGAATAACGTCCATCCGGTAGAAGTGAGAGTACCGGCATTCGTGAAGCTATGGTGCTGATTCCCCCGTTTAGGTCAGCAAACGTATTTCCTAATTGGTAAAGGTTGCCTGCAAGCCGAACTGGCACTGCTGGAATGGTATTTTGAGGTAGCTTTGCCACAAATACTACACCGACCAATTTTGCAGGTTGAAGGGCAATTTCGGCTGGAGTGGTGGAATCGGTTTCCACCTTCGCCCCTTGTTGAAAGGTTTGATAACTGCCATCTAATGCGTACGCTACCAAATTGTGAACCCCTGGTAATAAACCTTCGATCAAGAAAGAGCCATCCGAGGAAGTTAATGTTTGTACTCCACCGCAGTCAATAAGGATATTTGGAATTGGGATTTTGGTGACTGCGTCTATAACGGTGCCCGTAATTCTTCCCGTTTTCCCTTCAAATGCTGTATCTGTCCAACGGCTCACAACATCTTCAACGGTCATGGGCGCATTTGCATATAACATCCGGTATCTTACTTGACGATTATCGGATATGTGTTCTTGAACTTCATTATTATCGGCAATTCGTGCATATCGGTATTTCAAAACAGTTCCTTTCGGGACTGATAATGTGTAGGTAAAATGCTGGTCTCCAGCACTCTCCATTTCAATCCGCTGAGCATTAAATGCTAAGCCGGTTACTTCTTCCATAATTTTGAGGACCACCGTTTGATTTTGCGGAGTATTGGTCGGCACTTGGACTTTGAATGTCACCTCAACACGATCGCCGCTTTCAGTATTGGTGGTGTTTTCTTCAAGCACCTCTGGAGATGGAGTAGCGGTTGGTGGAAATAATTTAGATAAATCTAAATTATTAGGTAATTGTAATTGCTGAATTGCCGAGAGATTACAACTACTCAATGAGACGGAGATAAAAAAGAAAAGAGAAAATTGGAGGATTCGATGAAATATTTTTGTACTCATAGGTATTGTTTTCTTTCAATTAAAAATTTTTGGAATTTACTCCATAGCATTTGGGGATGTTTGAGTTGAGTCAAATGCAGCTTGAGTTGCCATGATTATTTTTTCTGGAATGTCCAAGGGGATATAAAATTGAATCTTTTTCCCATTCGTAAGCAAAATTCTAAATTTCCAGGCTTTTTTAACACAAAGCCATAAAAAATAATGCTCAACGCGAAAGATTTCCATACTTTTTACTGACTTCCAGGGAATTTTAAGTGGTTTGCTATGTCTAACAACAATTCCTTCCTTATAAATTGTTAAGTATTGTTTGCTCTTTTTTAAGCTAATTACAGTAAGGATAATACTGACACAGAAAACAAGAAAAGAAATGAGAATTAAGTTTAAGGAATATGTAAATCCTAAAGCAGGACCATACTGACTGGATACATTCCAATAAAAGATGAGCACGGATAAAAATAATCCCCCATTGGTGATGAGAAGGAAAATAAGCCATAACCCCCATTTCCACATTGGAATTGGATGTAAATTAACATGATAAATCTTATGTGGGTGAATGCTCGTTTCGACTTTATTCATTGGCTTCTAGATTGGTTTGAAATAACGAATATCGAGTATACTACCAATCCTTTCTTCTGGTTCTTTAATAACCGCTGCAACTTGCATGCCAATGAATACCGATTTTGGATCAATTTCTGCAAGGCGATGAACAAATCCACCATCACCCATTTGGATGAACGCCACAATTTCTGGATCAAGTCGCTGGCTGCCATCCAAATTTTTATATAAGATTGTGAAAGTTACCACAGTGCCTACGTTTTCAACAACCCGCCAATCTTCTAATTCCTGAAGGCATTCATTACAGAAACTAATTCCAGGCACATATAATTTATTGCAATTCGGACAGTGCGTACCAAGGATTACCCCATCATCTTTTAAGGCACGAAAAAACTTTTCCCCACTGATACCAAATGTATAACGATTTGTAACCGGAAACAAACCTTCATAATGAGAAGGTCTATTAAATGGATGAAGAAATGGATACATATATCGCTCCTATTCTGGTCGGAAATATAAAATATCGGTAATATCGCCAGATCGTTCTTCTGGTGTTTTCCAAACTGCTTTTACTCGCATTCCGATATGCACTGCGTGTGGATCTACTTCACCGATTTTATGTAATATTCCATGATTTTCCGAAGCGCCATCTATTGCAATGACTGCCGGTATTTCTGGTATTTCGATCCTTTGAACATCCCAGGTAACATAACAAAGAGAGAACGTTAAAATTGTCCCAGTATCCTGCAAAGGAATGAAATTTTTAATGGGTCGAAAGCAGTATTCGCAAAATAGACGCGGTGGTACCATTGTGCGATGACAATGCGAGCAGGTAGCACCGATAATTATCCCTTCCCTTAATTTCGCCAGATATTCTCCGATTGCAACGCCACAATCCCAAGCATAGTGCGTATTCAGCTGATCAAAGGTATAAAGGAGTTTTCCATCATGAAAAGCGGATTCCGGAAGTGAATTTAAAGCCCGATAACGATTGCCTGTGACCATTGTTGTCTCCTCTCATTTTCCCATAATCACCACAGTTCCCACTTGCATTAAATCACCCCATGCCTGCGCAATTCCTTTTTGGGGGGAGCCAGCGACCTGTCTTTTATCTGCCTCACCACGTAATTGCCAAAACAATTCAGCAATTTTCATCAAACCGGCGGCAGCGATTGGGTTGCCAACACCTAATAATCCACCAGAAGGACAAATGGGTAGGTTTCCATCTCTGCGCGCACTGCCGCTGAGATATAACTCGATCGCTTTACCGCGATCTGCTAACTGCAAACCTTCTATGTGATGGAGTGCTTTGTAATCAAAAGGATCGTACGGTTCTGCAATATGGATTTCTTTGCGAGGTTCTTTGATACCCGCCATTTCGTAAGCCATCCTTGCAGCAACTTCCACATAACGTGGATAGGCTAAATCCCGGTTAGTCCAATAAGCAGTATCTAATGACCAGCCAACTCCTTCAATCCATATTGGTTTGTCTGTAATACGTCTTGCAACATGTTCAGAAGCCAAGATGATTGCTACTGCTCCATCAGAAACCGGGCTAACATCTAAACGTTGTACTGGCCAGGCAAGGACTTCGGAATCTAATACATCTTTTACAGTTATATTTTTATCTCCCAATAACGCGGCCGGATGATCCGCAGCATTTCGCTTATGCAATACCGAAACCTGGGCAATCTCCTCTTTGGTTATCCCATAGGTGGACATATAGCGATTCATTTCCAAGGCAAAAATCCATAATAAATTTGGTTTGAGAGGTCGTTCCGTTGTGTGATCAAATATGGTTAAAAATGCTCCTTGCGCATGAGGATAGTAACTGGACATCTTTTCTTCTGCAACAACGAGAACCAAATCAAACAAACCAGAAGCAACATGGTACCAACCCTGGATTGGAACAAACACGCCAGTTCCTCCGCCTACATAGGAACGAATATAAGGTTTGCCAAAAGCGCCAGCACCGTCACTCAAATACTCGCCATTCATATGCACTCCATCGAATGTATCCGGAGCTGTACCAAGGCAAACTGCATCGATATCTTTGATAGATAATTCACATGAATCTAAGGCAGCTCGCACCGCTTTAAAAACAAGTTCGCGGGGTGTTTCCTGAGCCCGTCGCACAAACTGGGTCATTCCCGCTCCAACGACCGCAACTTTTCTAAGTCCCATCATTTTCCTCCTTTCATTTCTCTTCATTACTGAGGACCATTACTGCTGTACTGGTGGTTGGAATCCCGCGCCAACTTTGGACAATGGCAGTGCGTGGGTTATTGAGCTGGCGTGCGCCAGCAATACCGCGTAGTTGAAGGACAGCCTCTACAGTTTTTTGCGCTCCGTTGGCATCGAAAAGATTGCCTACTCCTAGACTTCCACCGGAAACATTCACAGGAAATTTCCCCTCTGGATAAAAACAACCCTCGCGGATTAGTCCTCTGATTGTTGCCTCATCAGCCAATCCAAGGGCAACCAATGTCAACGCTTCCCGATATGCGTAGATATCATCAATCTCTGCAAAATCAATGTTTTCAATGGGATTGGCAATATGCGATTGGGAATATGCCATTTTAGCTGCTTTTTGTACATACCGCAATTCATCCCAAGCCCGATATTCCAACGGGTAAGAATCATTACACCATCCGACACCTTTGATCCATATTGGTTGTTTGGTGATTTGCTTAGCAACCTCCGCGCTTGCCAATACAATGACAATTGCACCATCCGCTGGTTTGGCGATATGGCTTTCTAATAACGGATAAGCTAAGAAATCCGCTTCGGATAGTTCTTTTTCTGATAATTCAAAAGCATAAGCTGCCGACGGATTAGAGAGAGCATTGTGAAGGTTCTTTTGTACAATTGAAGAACAATCGGCAACAGAACATTTACTCTCGTACAGGAAGCGTTGCATTTCTAAGCCAGCGACAAATTCAGGGTGAAAATTGAGCGGTCGTTGATAGATTGGATCGAGAGCATAACGAGTCACTTCCGTGATGGATTTGATGTTAGAAGCTTTACTATGTGCTTCAACTGCAACAATATTGAAAAGCCCACTGCGGATCATGAGATAGGCACTAATCAATCCATGCAATGCTTCCCCTGTAATCGTATGCATTGGCTTAAGCACTGCGCCTAACTGGTCTGGTGTATATTCATCAAAAATACTCGTTCCTTCAAAAAAATCCTCTGCAACTGAAATAAAGCTTTCGACATCCCGCCTGGGATCAATATTGGCATCATGATATGCTTTATTGGCTGCTAGATAAATCAATTCCTTGTAGGAATAGTCAACTGAGGTTGGGCTAAATCCTTCCCAACCCACACCAACAATCGCCACATCCTGGTTCATGTTTCCTCCTGATTTAGATAATTTTTCCAGCGGCGCGAGCTTTGTTGAGAATATTTTGAGCAGCTTTGATTACTGGAGCATCGATGAGTTTTCCATCTTGGGCATAAGCCCCAATACCAGATTTGATATATGTATTATATTCGTTGATTAATTTTTCGGCTTGCGCGATCTGATCATCACTTGGTGTAAACGCTTTTTGCACGATTGTAACTTGATTGGGGTGGATGATTTGTTTTCCACTATATCCTAATTCAACCCCACTTTGACATTCCGATGCTAATCCATCTGGATCTTTAAAATTTAAGTAAACCATGTCAATTGCTTGTAGCTGGTACGCGACTGCAGCTACAACCACAGCGCTACGGGCAAAAAGGACTTCATTTGCCATCTGCGTGCGGATGCCGCCGATCTCTCCAATTAAATCCTCTGCCCCAAAAATGAGAGCATCTATTCTCGAATCGGCTTGAGCTATCTCGCGAAGGTTGATGATTGCCTGAGGTGTCTCAATAATGATCAATAACCGCATTTCCCCGATCGGTAGACCAAGTTTCTTTTCATGTTCTGTTATTATTGCACATGTTTTGCGAATTTCGGATGGATAGCGAACTTTCGGTAGCACAATTGCATCTGGGCGGTAGGGCAGTATTGCTTCCAGGTCAAATAGTGCAAAGGTGCTACTAATCGGGTTTATTCGAACAGCTTTTTCGGAATTCTTAAATTCATAATTGGCGAGAGCGTGAGCGATGGCTTGGCGAGCATGTTCTTTCCGATTGATTGCTACACCATCTTCCAAATCCATACATATAGAATCCACCCCTAGCTCAAGCGCTTTTTTTATCTTGTGATCGTCCGAGCCAGGCATGTATAAGAGAGCCCGTCGTGAACGCATTGGATAATCCTCCAAAATCGTTTAACTCTGATTTTGTTCTGCTTGTTTCCGTCTAGTCCCTTCCGCAAGATAAGCCAAACCCACACTGATAAAATAAAGAATAATCATTGGTAGCATCACCAAACTCATGTTTACCGGGTCCACAGTGGGAGTGATTGCAGCTGCTAAAACGGCAATGATGACAATCGCAATCCTCCATTGCCCGGCTAATGCTTTCCCTTTTACTAATCCCACCAACGCAAGAAAATAAATGATTAACGGAAATTCGAACGTAATTCCAATCCAAAACAAGACTGTTGTAACGAATTGTACATAACTAGAAGGCCGAACTTCGGTGCGGATGCCCATCACCTGGGTTAGCCAAGGGATACCTACCGGAAGTAATACAAAATAAGCAAACGCCATGCCCGTGAAAAATAACAGCGTAGCAATTGGGATGGTCGCTAAACTCCGAAAACGGGTAGTTTTTTTCAAACCTGGTGCCACAAATAACCATAATTCAAAAATGACATAAGGTAGAGCTAATGTAAAACCACTTAGCAGCGCTACGCGCATAAAAACGCCAATTGGTTCGGTTACATCAATCGCAACCAATTTGCTCAAACCGCCGACTGGCTTGGCAAGAAAATCAACAATTTTCGCTGTATAGATAAATGAAAAACTTGTTGTAATTGCAATAAAAATTAAAGCTCGAAAAATATGTTTTCGTAATGCATCTACATGAACTAAAATGCCAGTGGGGTTTTGGATGGTTTTGGTTAAGGTCTCTTCGATGGGAACATCTTCATCTTCTTCAGTGAGAAGAAATTCAACATTGTTGGCAAGATGGGTAAACCAATTCTTTACAGTACGAATAATCCAGCGAATTATCAAATAAGGAAGTTTGATGATGAACCAGATATTGCTTAATATTTTTCGCATAGTTAATCCGAGGACGTTTTCGAATTCTCTTCCGATGCTTTTTCTGCCAGTGAACCGGTTTCTTTATTCTCCTCATCATCAGGGGTAGGAAGAATAATTTGGGGAGGAGTTAACCATTCGGCGATATCTTGATTGGTTTGTTTCAGGGATTGAGTAACCTCTTCGATATTAGCTTCTTTCAGAATATCTTGTGGTGAGGGAATATCTTTAATTGCTTCTTCTAGGTTAGCTTCTCTCATTAATGTTGTCGGAAGTTGTTTGATTTCCTGAGTCGCTTTTTGAATTGTTTTCCAGGTGGGTGAGCGCACCAGCTTATTGAGAAAGCGGCCAATCATCCGCCCTGTTTTGACCATATCAGAGGGGCCCAATACAATCAAGGCAATCAGGAGGATAAAGAAAAATTCTAACGGACCTATACCGAGGATTTCCATCGTTAATTACTCTTAATATTTAATTCAACCTGTTTTAGCGAGCGGTTTAATGCTTGTTGAATCTCATTTTTATGAAGTGCCAGACTTCCTAATACACCATTCACAAATCGTGAAGAACTATCTGAACCGTACATTTTTGCTAACTCAACCGCTTCATTAATTGCAACTTTTACCGGAGTTTTCCCATAAACAGCAAATTCCCAAAGTGCCATGCGGAGAATATTTCGGTCAATGATGGCAACTTGATCCATAGGCCACTCAGGAGCGTGATCCGATAAAAACTGATCTAAGATTTCAAATAAAGGGGTTACGCCAATAACAATTTGATGTGCAAATTCGGCAGATTTCGCGTCAAGATTTTCTTCAGCGATACGTTCCTGCCATACTAATTCCGCAGGATGACCAGTAACATCAATTTCATAAAGAGCTTGAAGAGCAATGCTTCGTGCTCTAGTGCGCGGTTTCATCGTTTATTTATCCACGGTATTTTGAGGGTAATCAATATCTTCGATGTGGATGTTCACTTTACCCACTTGCATGCCAACCATTTCCGAGATAGCTCTAGTTACTTCTTGTTGGATCGTCCGACTCACTTCGCGTACATTGACGTCACTTTTCAAGATAACATAAAGGTCAAGATATACCGTATCATCCTCGACCTCTACCTGAACTCCGTCTTTCACGGATTTACTCAACAGGCGGTTAATTGGTTTACTCATGGTTGCCATACGACTTACGCCTTCGACATTGAGGCAGCTTAGTCGTGCAATTGTTAACAAAACCTCAGGAGCTATCGTAGTTTTACCTTCTGCTGTCATTTTATTTCCTCCGTTCCATTACATCATCGCCATTCCACCATCGACACCAAGAACCTGACCGGTAATATAAGCAGCCTGATCCGAAGCGAGAAATGCCACCGCATAGGCAATTTCTTCTGGATTGCCTTTGCGATTTAATGGGATTAAACTCAATAGTGCTTTTTTCGCCTCTTCAGAGACATTTGCCCAAATGTCTGTTTCAATATAACCAGCCGCAATGGCATTTACCGTGATATTTCGGCTGGCTACTTCGCGAGCCAGTGCCTTCGTAAATCCAATTTGCCCAGCTTTTGAAGCAGAATAATTGCATTGACCAGCATTTCCGATTTGACCAGCGACAGAGGTGATGTTGATAATACGGCCACTTCGTTGGCGAAGCATGGTACGCAACGCTGCTTTAGAACAATTAAAGGTTCCTTTTAGATTGACATCCTGAACAATGTCCCAATCTTCTTCGCTCATCATCATGATCAGGGTATCACGAGTGATGCCTGCATTATTTACAAGAATATCCAAACGTCCAAATTTTTCTACAGCTGCTTTGATAAGATCTTGTGCTTCTCCAAATTTGGCTATATTTGCTTGATAAAGGAATGCTTTTCCATTTTCAGATTCAATTTGTTCAAGAACTTCCCGCGCTGCATCTTGATTTTTTTGATAATTAATGACAACTGCAGCGCCTCTACGTGCCAACTCTAAGGCAATTGCTTTCCCAATGCCCCGTGATGCTCCGGTTACAACAGCTACCTTGTCGTTCAATAATAAAGTTTTTAATGAATCCATTATCATTCTTACTCCAAAACTGATTATACCGCATCCAACTTATCAAAATCAGATGGAGTTGCAATAGAAAGGACAGTTGCTTGACTATCAATTCGCTTCACTAAACCAGCTAACACTGTGCCATTCCCGATTTCTATAAAACAATCCACACCATTCTTGATCATATATTTAACCGAATCCGTCCAATATACCGGTGAGGTGAGTTGTTCTTTGATGTCGTGTTTGATCTCTTCAACTGAAATCATAGCAGAATGGCAAACATTGCCAACAATGGGTATTCTTGGATTTACCATCGGAATTTGATCAATAAATTTGCTAAATTCGATTTTTGCATCTTGCATAATCGGTGAATGTGCTGCAATACTAACCGCTAAAGGAATGGTTTTTTTGGCACCTCTTTTGCGCGCTTCATCCATTGCCAGTTGAATTCCAATTTGAGAACCCGAGATAACGATTTGGCCAGGGCAATTATCGTTAGCAACTTGAACGAGATTACCTGAAGCGCTTATTTCCCGACAAATAGCATCGAGGGTATCACGCTCCATTCCTAAAATTGCTGCCATTCCTCCCGGATTGCGTTCACCGCTTTGCTTCATGAGTGTACCGCGTTGCTGAACCAATCGTAATCCATCATCAAAGGAAACAACATCAGAGGCAACAAGAGCACTAATTTCTCCCATGGAATGACCGGCGACAAATTTGGGTAGAAGTCCAGGATGTTCCTGATTGAGCACCTTTAGAACCGCGATAGAATGCACAAAAAGGGCGGGTTGGGTGTATTGTGTATCGTTTAATATTACTTGTGGGCCTTCCCAACAGATTTGACTGATAGAATATCCCAAAAGTGAATCAGCGCGCGTAAAAATTTCATTGGCTAACGGGTATCGTAATGCTAAGTCTCGCCCCATCCCAATGGACTGTGATCCCTGACCAGGGAATATAAAAGCAATTTTGCCTGGATTGAGTGAACACATGGCAATTAAACCAACACGAGCCGTGTTGCTCACGGCCCGCCCGGCTTATTTTTTCTCTTCGATGCTGATTACTTCACGCCCTTTATAATGACCACAATTAGGGCAAGCTCGATGGGGGAGCCGCATTTCGCCACAATTACTGCATTGCACCAAGTTTTGTGTCTCTAATGCATCATGTGCTCTCCGGCGATCGCGCCGACCCTTAGATAATTTTCTTTTTGGTTGTGGAGGCATATCTTTCTAACTCCTTCTGTTTATTGATTATTCATGCGAATGCCTGCCCTTTTTGGGCAGGCAGAGTGATTATAAGGTATGACAGTAAAAGATGTCAAGGATTTTATTATCACGTATAATAAAATAGATACAGGAAAGGAAGTGGAAGATGAATAAATCTAACAAAATCACCCTGGTTATACTCGTAGGATTAATCACCCTTATCGGCCTCGCGTGTAATTTGACTAATATTGCTGCCCCAACGCCAATTTTATTTCCAACAGTAGATTTTACACTAACTGCTATATTTAGTACCGTATATCCCTTAACTACACCGACAGCACCGTCACTGATATTTATTTCACCTACCGCAACTGCTGCGGCGCTTGTCGAAACTACCGTGTCGACTAGCGAACCTACTATAACAGCGACGTCGATACCACCAAGTATTACTGCGCTGCCAACCTCCACTCCAAAACCAACCAAAACAAAAGAAAAACCAATCTCTTATGTCGGGCCAAACCGTCGCAACGCCTATCCCGTAAGGGCGATACAATTGGAAACTCCACCAACTATTGATGGCGTTTTTGATGATTGGGGTTTGGATAAGTATAGCGTTGATTATGTAGTTTATGGTTCGAATAACTGGGATGATGCGAATGATTGTTCTGCCACATTTATGATTGGATGGGATAAACATGCATTGTATATTGCCGCCAAAGTGAAAGATGATCAATATGTTCAAAACGAAATGGGTAAGAATATCTTTAAAGGGGATAGCTTGGAAATTCTGCTGGATCAGTATGTATCTTCTGATTTTTATCTAGCAGCGTTATCCAGTGATGATTATCAGTTAGGAATTTCACCTGGTAACCCTAACCCGGGGGTTAATCCTGAAGCGTATTTATGGTTTCCCCAATCCATTGAAGGAGAACGTTCAGAGGTGAAAATCGCATCCACCTCAACTGCTGATGGCTATCGGGTTGAGGTAAAAATCCCCTGGAGCGTTTTCAATATCACCCCTTCGGTGGGTTCGATATATGGTTTTGCTTTTTCTATTTCAGACAATGATAACCCAGCCAAGGACATTCAACAAACGATGATATCCAACGTGAAAACACGCTTATTGGTAAATCCGATGACCTGGGGCGATTTAATCTTAACAAAATAAAAGGATTGGATAATGGATCAGGTAGGTAAAAGTAGTTTTACTGAAATAAATTAGAAGAGAATGGAGGCTAATTCCTGACGATAATACCTCGTGTCTGGGTTTTCATCCCCCAAGATTTCTAATATTCCTAAGATGACGTTTTTTAATTGATCATGGTGGAAATGTTTATCCTGACGGAGAATATCCAGGAAGCCATCTAGTGCAGCGAAGTAATTCCCTTTTTTTATCAGGCGTAAACCATGTAGATAGGCTGCCTCATTGACATCTTCCACCATATCCTCGGGTTGCTGCGGGGCGAGTAACGCATTTACAAGCGGAAGGATAATTTCAGCTGAAGCATATTCTTTACTGGCTGGAAAGGCTTGTAGGATTTCCTTCGCTTTTTCAAATTTATTTTGGCGCACAAAACACTTTGCTAAGCCTAATAACGCATGCGAATTTTCGGGTTGGATATCCAATGCCTGGCGGTATGCGCTAGCTGCTTCGATGAAATCCCCAATTTGATAAAAATGATCTCCTTTTTCAATCCATAAATCTGCCGGATTAGGAATGATATTTTTGATAAATTCACGAATGCGTGCTTCAGGTTGTATGCCTACAAACTCGCCAACCATTTGACCGTTTTTAATCGCTTTCACATGGGGGATACTATGTACACCCATTCGCACCGATAAATTTGAATTTTGATCCACGTTAATTTTTGCTAAACGAAACGCCCCTTGAGCTTCGATAGCTAACTTTTCTAAAATTGGGGTGAGTATTTTGCACGGGGAACACCATTCAGCCCAGAAATCCACAACAACAGGGGATTGATAGGAATATTCTAATACTTTATATTGGAAATCTAGTTCGGTAACATCCACGATATCTTCGCTCATTGTTCGTACCAATCCTCATTCACCATCTGAATCAATTATACCTGGTTGATTGATTTCGAGTACTTCTCCATGAACGTTTATTTTTATCTTCAAGCCAATCATTCCGAGATAAGCACGTGCCTCATCTGGAATACCTTGTGCTTGTAAGATCTGAAATTGTTTTCCAATATTCTTCAATTGCGTTGCAATCATTGCAACCGAAAAAAGGTCTTCTTGTCCTAGCATTTTAGCGGCTTGTTCACTGATGATTTCTTCATGTCCGCTAATTTGCTCGATCATCGCGTCAAATATTTGGCGGTCAATTTGTTCTGCAGGTATATGGCGGCGGAAGCCATTGTCATTTACAACATAAAAAGGTTCTTGACCAACATATACTGCTTCAACCGGTTGATCATTTTCATCGAATATCAGACCTGCAAAAATATGCTTGGCAACCATATAAAGTTCCTTTATGGATGGATATACACTATTGTACCAACATTTGCAAAGTCAAACAACCAAGCAGCATCGGGGATACTATAGTTCACACAACCGTGGCTCATCGGCACACCGAAATTGTGGTGCCAGTAAGTGCCATGTAATCCATAATCCTGGTAAAAATACATCACATACGGCACATCCGGAAGGTAATAACCAGGCCCCGACATATTCGCATAGCGATACTTTACATAAATTTTAAATACTCCGGTAACTGTCGGGTGCAGCCATGTACCGGTTGAAACAATAAAGGATTTAACTCGTGATGAACCAATATAAGCATAGGATCGTTGTGAACTCAAATCCACCTCAATCCAATGCTCATTTGAACCAACACCCTTTGGGGGTGAAATTGGGGGAGGATTATTCGGTGCTTTGTTATTGGAAGTAGAACTTTTGCTTTGTTGATTTTTCTTTTTGGAATTAGATTTTGATGCAGCTTTGGCTTGCTCCGTCGCTGTAGGAGGTGGCTCGGTGGATGTAGGTGTGAGTGTGGCTGTGGGTGTAGGTGTTGTGGTATGAGTTGGAAGCGGTGTTGAGGTTGCTGTACTTGTTGGGGTAGGTGTTAGGGAAGCTTTTTCTATCAAAGGATTTTCAGTAATAACCAGAGTTGGCATTTGTTGAAATGTTGGAAATGCTAAGGTGGGAACAACATGGAGTTGAATTAATGTCAATAGAGTAATGCCGAAAAGGATTAATAGCCAAGGCCATAAAATTTGCTTCCGTTTGACTTGAAATGGCTGCTTGCGATTAGCGTTTAAAGGTTTGCCAGGAATTGGTTTTTGTAAAGATTGAGCCTGTTGTTCAGAGAACCACGCTACACCTTTTTGAGCAGCTTCATTTTGGGGATTGATTTCCAAAACTCGACGAAGATATTTTACAGCTGTTTCAGGAGGCGAAAGAGCAGCTAAAATTAACCAACCATCCTCATTGGAAGGGTCGGCAGCAATCACTTGTTGAGCAATTTGACGAGCAGTTTTCTTATCCCCATTCCGCAACGCTAGTTTTGCGGCTTTGATATTGATCTCATTGGTCATTGCATTGCTATCCTTTTATAAGATGTCGATGAAGTGCTTATGGATTAATATCTTCATTGTTGAGATAGCATAAAATACCATTCGTAATACCTTGAGCAACCAAGTCTTGTTTTTGAGTGAGAATTTGGCGATCCAAATTTAAAAACCCTACCTCAATAATCGCCGCCACTGTATCGGGGTTAATTTCATTGAAAGCATGATAATCTTGCATATCACTGGTGACGCTATTATGGAGTGTTAGGCCGGTGGTTTTCGCATAATTCTTGCGAAGACATAAAACTAGCCTCGCTGATTTTTCCGGATGAGGATTAGATAACGCCGCGGCTACTTTAAATCCAGTCGCCTCGTTATTGATAAAGTTACATGAATCTGCATGGATAGAGAGCAAAAGGTTCGCTTTGTAATTCGTTAGCTTTGGATCAAATTCTCGTAGAATTTCAGATTTAATCCCTTTTTCTGCTAATTGCTTCTGAACCAATGATGCAATGGCAAGATTAATATCCACTTCTTTAAGTCCATCAGCACATACCGAACCCGAATCATTCCCATAATGGCCCGCAACTATCCCAACTGGAATGAATACCTCCGTAGCTACCGGATTAGGGTTTGTTTGTGTGCTATCTGCCACAATGGCTTGGTAATCATTGATAACCGGATTAGGCGATATACCTGGTTCGGTCCAGGCGGTAAATAGTGTCGCCAATAGCCCGGCAACAATGATGATGATCGGTACCTGCATGAGCAATTGCCGAAAAGGATTATTCATGTCGCTAGAAATTTTCATAATGGAATCCTACTTTATCCTAACAAATCAGGCAAGGTTAATTATCATTGAAGAGCAAGTAATGTGCCATTAAAATCAAAAACGCTCCTGTTTTCCGGAGCGTTTTATGAATTATTCGATACTAGAAAAATCCCCACTCTTCAGCAGCACCATCTTCCATCATTGAAAAATCCCAAGCCTCCATACTATATTCTATGGTGGTAGGTTTGTTTACAATTTCTTCAACTTTTTTACGGCTCATCTCTAGTAATGCCGGACCATAAGGGCAATATGGGGTGGTGAGAATCATTTTAACCGTCACACTTTCGGAGTCTATAATGACATCCCTCACCAGTCCTAATTGAATAATGTTCAATCCCAATTCCGGATCAGTGATTTCGCGCAGTTTTTCTCGCAATTCTGCTGCGAGTGATGGATGAGTCGAATCAGCTTGCCAAATTGTTTTGATTTCATTATCGTTAGTCATGGTTTATTTCCTTATTGAGATCAGATACTACATAAGTACAGGTAGCATCACCATTTAAAACACAGCGAACTTTTTCAGCAGGTAGATTTAGTAATGTAGAGATAAGCGTTTGGTCAACAGAACACACCTCAGGATGAGACTGGCTAAGATGGAGATATGGACAATTAATTTCCTGAATGTAATAATCATCTCCCTGTTTCTGCCATTCAACGGAAAATCCCTCTTGACTCAACAATTGTTTAATTAAATCTAATCGTTCTTCCATGGATAACTGGTCTAGATTGGATTCATAATCTGACGCGATATCTCTAGCCATATCCGTGAAAAGTTGGTTTAACATACCAGTGGGAAGGTGGTCTTTAAGTTGGGTAAGCAAGCGTGAGGCTAAGCGTAAGTAACGAGTTGGAAATTGTTCTCTACCTCGTTCGGTGAGATGATAGAGCCTTCTCGGCCTCCCAACACCGTGCTTTTCTTCAAAAGAAGTAACCAAGCCTTCCGCTTCAAGGCGGTTGATATGATGACGAACGGAGATAGGGTTAATTTCCACCGTCTCGGCTAATTCATTGATCGTGCAGTGTTGCCGAACTAACAGTGTTTTTAGGACTTTTTGTCTGGTCGTTCGACTTTGTTCCTCTGTAGTTGCAAGCATTTCCATATATTTCTTCTATTCTTTCTTTATATACAACAAATACCATTATTCTTTTATTTATTTCAGTATAGCATGGTGATTAATTATTGTCAATATTAAGAATTTTATCCTAAATATTATCTACTTATTTTTTGATAAATCAAGAATATTAGAATAATTAAGATAATTATCTATATTATTGACACAATTGGTAAAAATAGTTATAATACAAACTAATAAACTTTAGGAGTAAAAAGCATGTCAGAATTAGCGATTATCGATCTACATGTTAATGTAAATCACAAACCAATATTGAAAGGGGTCAATCTTGTCGTTAAGCAAGGCGAAGTGCATGCCTTGATGGGGCCTAATGGTACGGGAAAGTCGACTCTAGCATACACATTAATGGGGCATCCCAATTATGAAGTGACACAAGGTGAGATTTGGTTCAAGGGTAAAAATATCCTGGAATTATCTCCCGACCAACGATCGCATATTGGATTGTTTCTTGCATTTCAATATCCTGTAGCGATTCCGGGTGTGTCGGTCGCCAATTTTTTACGTGCTGCTATCAATGCTCACCGGAAGGTAGAAAACCCAGATGATAAAGGTATTCCTATTCCAGAATTTCGGAAACAACTCAAGCAAATGATGGAAGTATTAAAAATGGATCCTTCATTTGCAAGCCGTTATCTCAATGATGGTTTTAGTGGTGGAGAGAAAAAGCGGGTAGAAATATTACAGATGGCGATGCTAAAACCGGAGATTGCGATCATGGATGAGACTGATTCAGGTCTCGATATTGATGCACTACGCATTGTCTCCGAAGGGGTAAATACCCTACGCGGACCAGATATGGGTGCTTTGGTGATCACCCATTATCAAAGAATACTAAACTATATCAAGCCAGATTTTGTGCATATTATGATGGAAGGTCAAATAGTTGAATCTGGTGAAGCTGACTTAGCTCTTCAACTCGAAGAACACGGTTATGACTGGTTGAAAAATAAAGCTGAAGTAGTGATGAAATAGTGGTTTCTCATTAAGAGGTGACAAATGGCAAGCGACGCAACAATGTTAGAAGGTATTGGTGAATATAAATACGGGTTTAATGATCCCGATATTTCCGTTTTTAAATCCCGCAAAGGATTAGACCGACATGTGGTAGAACAAATTTCGGAAATGAAAGGGGAGCCGCAATGGATGCTCGAATTCCGATTGAAGGCTTTGGAGCATTTCTTAAAGCGTCCTATGCCCACATGGGGCGGTGATCTCTCAAAATTAAATTTAGACGAGATCTATTACTATGTCAAACCAACCGAAGCTACAGAACGAAGTTGGGATGATGTTCCTGATACAATTAAAAACACCTTTGAAAAATTAGGTATTCCAGAAGCGGAGCAAAAATTCCTTGCGGGAGTCGGCGCCCAATATGAATCAGAGATGGTTTACCACAGCATCCAAGAGAAGCTTGAAAAACAAGGAGTGATTTTCTTATCCATTGAAGATGGGCTGAGAAAACACCCCGATTTATTTCGAAAATATTTTTCTACCGTTATTCCCATTGAAGATAATAAATTTGCCGCTCTCAACAGTGCTGTTTGGTCTGGTGGATCATTCATTTACGTACCAAAAGGTGTTAAGGTTGATTTACCATTACAAGCATATTTTCGGTTAAACGTTGCTAACATCGGACAGTTCGAACGCACTTTAATCATCGCTGATGAAGGGTCTCAGGTGCATTATGTAGAAGGATGTACTGCGCCTACCTATACGACTGATTCATTCCATAGTGGGGTAATCGAAATTATTGTCCACAAAGGTGCTCGGGTGCGCTATACCACCATACAAAACTGGTCAACGAATGTCTATAACTTGGTAACCCAACGAGCGATGGTATTCGAAGACGCCACGATGGAGTGGGTAGATGCGAACTTAGGATCGAAATTAACAATGAAATATCCATCATGCTACCTGAAAGAGCCAGGCGCCCATGGAGAAATCCTTTCTATGGCATTTGCTGGCAGAGGACAGCACCAAGACGCGGGAGGAAAAGTCATCCATTTTGCGCCTCATACATCAAGCAAAATTGTCTCAAAGTCCATTAGCAAAGCCGGTGGTCGCTCCTCCTACCGCGGATTATTGAAAGTCTATAAAGGGGCAACGGATGTCAAATCTAATGTGGTTTGTGATGCGCTTTTACTAGACGAAACCTCTCGTTCAGATACGTATCCATATATTGAAGTGGATGAAGAAGATGTCACGATCGGACATGAAGCAACTGTATCCAAAGTAGGTGAGGAACAGCTATTTTATTTAATGAGTCGTGGTTTGAATGAGGATGAGGCAACATCCATGGTGGTAAGTGGTTTTATTGAACCATTAGTAAAAGAACTACCCATGGAATATGCAATCGAAATGAACCGTCTTATCCAATTACAAATGGAAGGATCAATTGGTTAAATTATGGAAACACCAGTTGTAATTACCAAAAGAATTAACAATGATATTAAAAACCCAAGAGAATTTATCATCAAGGAAGAAGATATTCCAGGGATTAGAACTCAAAATGGTACTGCCGACTTTATTTTGCAGCATCGGTTAAAAAGCTGGGAAGTCTACCAGTCGACCCCTATGCCCTCCACAACCGATGAGGCTTGGCGGAGAACAGACTTGCGCGGGTTAAAAGCTGGCTCATTAATTTTGAGGCCAGATTATAAACAATCAGTTTTACCGCCCCGCAACTTAACAAAACCGCTTTTAGGGAAAAGGCAAGCTGGTCAAATAGTCTTAATACCTGGACAAGGAACCATTGACAATATTAATCCCTCAATCGTAAAAACGGGCGTGATTTTCACGGATTTGAAAACTGCACAAGAGGACCATGCGCAATTTTTGGCGCAAACCTTAGGCCAAATTGTCAAGCCAGAGGATGGTAAATTTGCAGCTCTTGCATCCACAATGGCTGAAGATGGAATAGTCGTTTATATTCCGCGCGGTGTCCACTTAAAAGAACCGCTGCATAGTGTAATTTGGTCACCAGGCCGTAATTTAGCCCGGTTTACCAGATTGATCATTTGGCTTGACGAAGATAGTGAATTAACTTATGTAAACGAGCTGTCTTCTCCGAACCAACTCAACAGCCAGAGTTTCCATGCCGGGATTGTTGAAATTTATGTTGGCAAAGGAGCACATTTAACCTTTGTTGAGTTGCAATCATGGGGGAATGATGTATGGAACTTTACACATGAACGAGCACGAATCGACCGCGATGGCAAGATAGATTGGATTTTTGGTGCTATGGGCAGTCACCTTACTAAAAATTTCAGCGATATTGATTTAATTGGTCAAGGTGCAACCGCAATCATGTCGGGGTTCTATTTCACGAACAAAGATCAACACCTCGATCATGATACCCAACAAAATCACCTAGCTCCGAATACCACCAGCGATTTATTATTCAAAGGAGCTCTTAAGGATCAAAGCCGCTCAGTGTGGCAGGGTATGATTTATGTAGCACCAGGTGCACAAAAAACCGATGGTTACCAAGCTAACAGAAACTTGACATTAAGCCGCTCTGCACGCGCCGATTCAATCCCAGGCTTGGAAATTCTTGCAAACGATGTTCGTTGCACTCATGGTGCAACAGTTGGGAAATTGGATGAAGAAGAGCTATTTTATTTATTGAGTAGGGGTATCCCGTATACCGAAGCAGTTCGATTAATCGTGGAAGGTTTTTTTGAACCAATTATGCAACGGATTCCATTTGAAGGAGTTCGGCGCAGATTTCGTTCTATAATTAAAAGAAAAATCAGATAAAATCAGAGATAACGCAATTATTTTAAAATTCATTTATGGAGGTGGAAATTGACAGAAATCCATTTCACAAAAGCACCAAATCTAGATGAGGTTTTTGAGGTGGGGACCATGGTCGAAGTGTTTTGCGATCATGAAAAAGACGGTAACCGAATCCGAGATTGGTTACTTGGGACTGTAGTACAGGTTGATCCGAAAATGGTCGCCGTTCAATTTCAACAAAATGTCTATCTAACCGATGGTTGGATGGTTCCCGATCGGGTATTATGGTGTCCAAAAGATTCCCATAATATTCGTTTACCACGAAAAAGAAAAAGAGTCAAAGCAGGCTAAAATAATATGGATAACCAAAGAGCGATGACGCACAGCATTGATTTAAGAGAAAAACGAGCTGACTTTCCAATACTGGAACGCCAGGTAAGACCTGGCGTTCCCCTCGTTTATCTCGATTCCGCTGCCACCAGTCAAAAACCAACAGCGGTGATTGAGGCAATGGATGAATTTTATCGTCTAAGCAATGCGAATATCCACCGCGGAATTCACGTCCTTGCCGAAGAAGCAACAGCGAAATACGAGAAAAGCCGTGGCACAGTTGCCCATTTTATTAATTCACCCTCGAGTAAACAAATCATTTTTACCCGTAATACAACCGAAGCGATCAATTTGGTAGCGTTCTCTTGGGGAAGAACCTTTCTGAAAGAAGGGGATGTTATTCTCTTAACAGAAATGGAACACCACTCTAATTTAGTGCCTTGGCAGCTATTATCCTCTAGCATTGGGACGAAACTCGAATTTATTCCGGTCACCGACGAGGGGTTGTTAGACGAGAATGAATTCCACAAAAAACTGGAATTAAACCCCAAGTTAGTTGCATTTACCCACATGTCCAATGTACTCGGAACGATTAATCCAGCAAAACAAATGATAGCAGAAGCACACAAGTACGGAGCACTGGTTTTATTAGACGGAGCTCAGTCTGTCCCTCATTTCGCGGTGGATGTCAAAGATTTAGATGTGGATTTTTTTGCTTTTTCGGGACATAAAATGTGTGGGCCAACTGGCATTGGTGTATTGTACGGGAAAAGAGAATTACTTGAAAAAATGCCCCCATTTTTAGGGGGTGGAGATATGATCAAACGAGTTTATCTGCGGGAATTTTCAGCCAACGAAATCCCGTATAAGTTTGAAGCTGGCACCCCTGCAATTGCTGAAGTCATTGGTTTAGGTGCTGCCATCAACTATCTTAAATCCATCGGGATGGATATCATTGCCCAGCATGAACAAAATTTAGTTGCCTACGCTCTAGAGAAGATTGCCTCAATCGATGGAATTACCATTTATGGACCTTCGGCAGAGAAAAAAGGGGGAGTAATTTCCTTTACCCTCAATGGGGTCCACCCCCATGATATTTCTCAAATTTTAGACCAATATGGTATTGCTATTCGCGCTGGCCATCATTGTGCCATGCCTTTACATGATCGTTTCCAACTCACTGCCACTGCAAGAGCAAGTTTTTATTTATATAACACACTTGAAGAAATAGATCGGCTTGCAGATGCAATATACCATGTGAAAGATACTTTTGGAGTTTAGTACAACGATGGATGACTTTTATCGAGAACTAATTATTGACCGCTATAAAAACCCCTTACATCGCGGTGCTTTAGATCCAGCCGATATTACTTTCGAGGATGATAATCCCTTATGTGGCGACCATATTCGCATTGACTTGCGTGTAGATAATAACGGAATAATCACAGAAGCAGCCTTTGACGGCAAAGGATGTGCTATATCTCAAGCATCGGCAGATTTGTTAGTCGAATCCATTGTTGGAAAAAACATCGAAGAGGTTAAGAAATTGTCCAAACAAGATATCCTTGACATGCTCGGTATTGAACTTGGTCCCGTCCGCTTGAAATGTGCGTTATTATCCTTAAAGGTCCTCAAGGCAGGAGTGTATGGACTAAAAGAAGCCAACGATGACTTGGTGGAGGAGGATTAATTGTTATGTTTAATTACCGACAATTTGACTCTTCAAAATGCAAATTTATTGATATAGCTGGTGTAGAAGAAGTGAAGAATGGTCAGCGCATATTTTTTGAGGTAGATGAAGCTTCGATTGTTTTATTTAATATTGGAGGGGAATATTTTGCAATTGAAAATGAATGTTCTCACGATGGTGGGCCTATTGGTGAAGGAGATCTCGAGGACAAGTGTATTGTCTGCCCGCGACATGGGGCAAAATTTGATATCGCGACTGGTCAAGCATTATCATTACCTGCTGTTGAAGATATCCCCGCTTATCCAGTTCGTGTCAAAGCAAATAGAATCCAAATTGGAATACCCAAAAAATCGGTTAAGTCCAACCGATAGCCCAAAATGTAGGGATAAAAAGAAGTCGTCGGTTTTCATGGCGAGCTTGATAATCTACCCTTTTTAATTGATCAATTTCACCTTGAGTAAGATATGGAAATAAGTCATATTCTAAATAATTCCATTCAAATTTAAACTCCGCTAAAGAGGATAGGGAAGACCACTCGTGCCCAAAAATTCCTCCTTTTACATTTTTCAATCCACTGTTAGCAAAAAGCTCCTTTAATTTTCTTCCCATTGCTAGGTCTGCACCAGATTGAGCTAAGGCGTGGTTTTGGATCTCACCTATTTTTTGTAATTCATCAGGATAATCAATGCGGGCTTTGTAATCTGGCTCAGCAAACGCAATCACAACGCTTTTCTCTTTCATAACTCGCAGGGCTTCTTGGAGAATACGATTTAAAGGTGTAACCCAAAGCAAGAAATAATGGAAAAAACAAACATCAAACACTTCATTACAAAAAGGAAGGTTAAATGCATCCCCATTAACAAGTTGTATTCCAACCTTATTTTGTTTTGCAAAGTGGAGATAATCCGGATTAATATCCACACCGGTTAGATTTAAATACCCGTGTAGGTGCAAATCAGCTAACACCACCCCAGTTCCACAACCAATTTCAAGGATATTTGCATTTGCAGGTATATTTAATTGTTCTAAGATATATTCTCTAAGCGGTTTTGTCCATTCAGATTGGTTACGGAATTGCTCATCAATTTGGGGTAGCGTTTGCTTGTTGTACATAGGTTTGACAATTTTGCCAAATTTTATTCCAATCGTCTTCTAATAAATTGCCTAAAACAACATTGATGCCTTGGGCAGGTAATATATCTCCATCGGGTTCAACATATACCCATGCTCGACCTGCACCGTCCACAATTTGCTCATTAACCATATCCATCGCTATTGGATTGAATTTAGAATAAGGAACAGGTAAATCCCAAACAAGTTTTAGCCCGTTGGTTGTGCATAAATCACGCGCTGTGCTGAGTAATTCAACCTGCAATGGATCCGTGATGCTCAAAGAAATCGCATTAATTTGCGCAGCTAACAATCGTTGCACTATCTCTCTAACTTGATCCTGATGATCAGCTGATAATGTGAGATGAACTGCAGTAAAAATATCTTTTGCAGTGACTTTATTAATGGCATTCCAACTTTGCTCCTGAGCCACATCCAAGGTGATTAAAACATGATCTAAACCGGATTGTAACAATTGATCTAAATAACTCTCATCATTAAGCTTTAATCCATCTGTGATCAATCCACAGACCTGACCGTTATTCTCAGTAAAAGCAATTAAGTCAGTGAGATCTTCGCGCATGGTCGGTTCACCACCAGTGAAAATGACATGAGGGATACCTGCCTGCCAGCTTTTAAGGATAATTTCCTTCCACTGCGATGTCGTTAATTCTTGCTTTACCCGCGAATCTGGTGCGTAATCACCGGGAGTAAATTGGGGTAATCGATAAGTCAACGCGCAATCGATGCGATAAGGTGCAGATAAATGAGCGGTTTGATAAGGAATTTTCCGTTCGATCTCGATAAATTCTTCTGGATCCAGGTCGGTGCGTTCAGTGAGTGTGGCAAGTTTTTGGAGAAATTCCTTAAAGTCTCTCTCAGCTGTTCCTCTAGAAACCCGATATTTACGGACAATATTTTCTATTGCATCCTGCTCGCTCAAACCATGAATGATGCCATACGCCATATCAACTGCCACTGGATTTAAATGCAGCACAATGGAAGCATTCAGGATTAATACTCCATTTCCATCTGATTCGACTCGGAGGAATGCTTTTTGTACATTAGATAGGAGAGGAATATTTTGGGCAGTATAAATACCCGCTGGAATGGGCGGAAGTGGTTCAAAATAATGCAGTAATTGATTAAAATATTTTTTCATATGGTCATCCTATAGATTTGTTGGTGATTTGGTTGGAGCGGTGCGAGGGGGCATCCCCCACCACATTCCTTTTGTAATATACAAGATTTACATTCATCATTCAGATAAGCACGGTTTCTCAGTGAAACACATAATGGATTCTCCCAAATTTCATTCCAATTATTTTTCAAAATGTTTCCAACATTAATATAATAAGACTGACAGGGTAATACATCTCCGTTTGGTTCTATGCACATGTTATATAGAGCAGCAGTACATCCCTTTATCCCAAGATCGAGTGACATAGGATCAAAATGACAATAGGCTGTGGGCGTATACCAAATTAATCTTTGTCCACTATTTTGAACAAACGCCTGCGCCATTTGTAATAACGAAAAAAGCTCATCATCTAAAAGGCTGTTGTCAATTGCCTTACCTTTGCCAGAGTAAATCAGTGCATTGATACCCACTGTTGGAACGCCTGCTTTGGATAGATACTCCAATGTATCCATCAGGGTGGGACTGTTTTCACGTAGTAGGGTTGTGTTAGTCATGACAAACAGTTTTTGCGCTAGCGCGTTTTTAATTCCAGCGTTGGTTTCCTCCCAGGCTGAGGGGCTGCGGACGATATGATTGTGGATTTCGGGATGCGCCGATTCTAGTGTTATTTGGACATGATCTAATCCTGCATCCACTAACCTTTGTACAAAATGATTGTCGCTTAACCGTCTGCCATTCGTATTCAAGCCAGTAATCAAACCCTTATCTGTCGCATAAGCGATCAGTTCGGTTAATCCTTTATACAGTGTCGGTTCACCACCAGTGAATACGATATGCGGAATGCCTATTTCGATAAGTTTGTCAATGACTTCTTTCCATTCAGCAACAGTTAAAGTACTCAATGCGCGCCCTGCTTCATTGTAACAATGATAACAATCATTGTTACAAGCATAGGTAAGCGCCAGGTCCATCCGATAAGGCGCAGAGGGAATTCTCTGAAACGGATATTCCGTGTCAATATTTTCTATTTCGCAGAAGCAAACATAGCCATTATTCAGGATCGATTCGAGAGAATTAACAAACTGACGATAATCCTTCTCCAAAATTGCATATTTTTCATGGTAATGATGAGAGAGTTTTTGTAAGATATCTTTTTCACTAAAATTATTGAGGTAATAATACGCCATCATTGTTGCAGTGGCATTTAAATGCAGTACGGTGTTCCCGTTGATAATCAATGTGGAATTGCCATCGGTTTCAACCCTTAAATGCACATTCATCTGCGGGAATTGGGCTAATTTACCAAAATGATGTAGCTTTGCTGGGATAATCATCTTGGTGTGATTATGATTGAAGAAATTAAGCGTTTTCATCAATACAACTATCTTCCGCCACCAGCACATGCACAAGCACACCCAGCACAAGCACAAGCGCACGCACAAGCACAACCGCCACTACTACTATGACTAGATGACCGAGAACTGGATGGAATTGGTTCCGGGTTTGTTTTTGAGGTTACTTTCCCTGTAAAAGTTTCGATGTTTCCAATTACCGATGCTGAAAAGTTTTGAACCCCTTTTACCATTGATGCGGCAAAATCAGAACCGGGTAAATGCGGCAGACTAATTTGAGCAGGCCCTGCACTGGTTGGGGCGGAGGGAATGCCAGCGCTAGCGGTTCTCGCTGGTGAGAAAGTCGGATCATAACGCGACCACCAGATTGGGACAAAGACAGGTCCTTGGCCGAAAACGGTGCGTGTATGATCGTCATAATCTTTATCCAGCATAGTCCATTCCAGATTTTCATCAAATTTTTGTGATTTAACTTCGGGTGTATTCGCATCTTCAACCTGCTTCCAGGCTGTTTGAACGATATTCTTATAATAATCAATCGTTTCTTTTCGACTAAATCCGCGCATTTTTTCTTGAATAGAACGTACAATACCAATTACACATTCTTGCAAGGCTTCTTGCCGCTCATTTTTTGCCTTCTTTTGGAAGGCTTTGATAAAATCTATTTCATAAGGGCGCAAATTCTCGGGGAGGGGTTCAATTGTCTCAATCTCGAACGGTTCCTTTGAGATAACCTTTACAGCTCCTTTTTTGATTAATGCAAATAAGATCATCGTCAGGATCTTATCCAAAGGTTGTTCCATTAAAATTGCCGCTTCTACTGCGGTCAGTCCGCGTTTAATTCCATGCCCTTCGAGGGCTATTTTTGGAGGGAGGTATTGTGATTTACGCCGATACCCACGAATGAACGAATAGATAATCACGAAAACAATAAAAGCGGGCAAAAGGATACAGATAATGATTGTTAATAAACTCTCGATTATTGCACTGAGATTAACGCTCTGGGCAACAATGGCGGTTTCGGGAACATACTTCTTTGGAAATGAGGCGCCAAATTGATACTGAGTCGCTGCCGATGCGGCGGGGTTAGTCCAGGTATAAGTAATATGACCATTTTGATCGAAACCAGTACTGGGTTGTTCTGGAAATCCAGGTGGAGCAGCATGCCAGCGTGGTTCTTGCGGTTGGACTCCGCTAGGCAAATGGTAAGTAACTGTTAAATTTGTTGTTCCCTGAACATATTCAGAGCCAAACCAGGTAGGGACAAAAACTGCGCTAGCATAATTTGAATCCTCGCTATCGACGTAAAGGACATTCTGGATATTATTGATAACCACTTGAAGAACACCATTCCCTCCAGGTGGAATCGCATATTGCCCAAGGTCTACTGCTACGCCATTTTTAACGTAGGGTGATTTTTCAATTCGTGAAAGAGGATTTCCATCAATCGAAGCGGTAACTTTCCCTATGTCATAATTCGGAGTGGGAACACCAATATCCACCACATCAATTGCATCAGCATGAGGAGAGTTTTGAAAAGCAAATTGATAAGCAACCGTGAGCGTTCCATCATCATTCCAATAAACATCTACACTTTCACTGGTTACTTGAAACAAGTAAGTCTGGGCAAATGCAGATGTTCTGGTCAGTAGACAAAATATTAATACAAAACCGAGAGCAATTTTTTTTATAGTATTATGCACAGGAAACTCCTTCGATGAAGGTCACCTTTACCATTTTGGATCTTCGGTTAATTGATAGGTTGTATTGCAATATGGGCAGTGGACGACCGGCGCACCAGCGACCATTTCAATGTTATCCATGGTCAAATTACCGCCGCAATTTTTGCATTGTAAGTTTTCCAGGTTAATGTTAGCGGGTAAGTCAATTTTAATGGTGACATTTTGGTTGGCTTGTGTTGCTGCGGCTGTTTTTCTGTTTACGAACCACACAATTGCCAAACCAATCCCAACAGTGATGACACCAATAATGATCCAGCCAGTACTTCCTTGAGGGCTGAATGCCCCCCAGATAAATAAGACACCGAAGAAAATCAAAATCCCAGCCACAATATTTCCTATGATACGCATAATCAACCCTTTCCAAATGAATTCTTATTAATATATTACTTCATAATATACGTAAAGCAATTAAAAATGGCATTTAATTTTATTGATTGTTCACGCTTTTGGTATTAAAAAATAAAAAGTGGATCCTTGCTGTTCAACACTCTCTGCCCATATTGTTCCACCATGTGCTTCGACAACATGCTTTGCAATCGCCAAACCCAACCCGGTTCCTCCGCTTGCTCTTGCCCGATCCGTCTTATAAAAGCGTTCAAAGATACGCGGTAAATCCTCAGCAGGGATTCCAACTCCACTGTCTTTCACACTAAATAAAACTTTATCGCGTTCCGGGCGGACAGAAAGGATGATTTTCCCACCGCGAGGGGTAAATTTAATGGCGTTGTGAAACAGATTGCCCAATACCTGTTCCAACCGTTGAGGATCAGCAAGCACCTCTGGTGTGTGTGGCGCACATTCGGTAATAACTTGGATACCTGCGCGTTCCGCCTGCAGACCCAATCGTTCTACTACCTTCTCAATAATTTCACTAGGTTGAGCGGGCCGCAAACGGAGGGGTACTTGTCCAGATTCGATTCGGGATAATTCTAATAACTCTGAGACCATATGGCTGAGAGAATCCACCTCAGTCTCAATCTGGATTAAGAATTTTCGCGCTGCTGGAGGATCTTCAAGTGCGCCTTCTTGTAAGGTTTCTGTCAGCGCTTTTAATGAGGCAAGTGGTGTACGAAGCTCATGGGAGATATTACTAATGAAATCACGCCGAACCGTTTCAAGGTATCGCTGGCGGGTTAAATTCTGTAATATCATTAAGACACTACCTTCGGCAACTTGTTCTAATGGAACGGTGGTGCATTGAATGTATAGCTTCTTGGGCTGAATTTCAATCAAAGCGCTTTGGGTCTCTTTATTATCCCGTCCTTTTTGCCATAGTTCAATAAAATGGGGATAATCTAGAGCTTGCATGATTGATTTTCCAATTAGATTTACTTCGCCAAGATTTAACATCCGCTTCACCGCGGGATTGACTAATTGAATCGTGCCATCCTTATCAATAATCAAAACCCCATCGGTCATTTCTTGCAATACGGCAGAGATTTTATTGCGTTCATTTTCTAATGCTTCGATCTTTGTTTGTAATTGTTCTGTCAGATAATTAAAAGCTGTAACTAATCGTCCTACCTCGTTATTTTGTTCCGCATTAATGTTCCTCGGTTTCCAATCGGAAGAGAATCCATCACGGGTAACAGAAGCAATAGATTTGGTTACTTCTTCAATTGGGCGAGTTGCGATTTGGGAAATGTTTAGGATCAGCAAGGAAATTATCAAAATGGAGAGAAGTGTTACGCTTCCCAACATCGTTATTAATTGGTTCTGTTTTCGATGAAATTGGTCTAATGGAACTTCCAATCGTACAAAGCCCAGTAGCTGATCGCCTTTTTTAATTGGCAAAGCAATATAGAGAGTATCCAGGTTAGTCTGTGTATCACGTCGGTGATCGATGCCGTAATCATGAGATAATGCCATTTTTATTTCCGGATTTTCAAGTACGTTCTTTGGCGAGTTTTCTAAGGGTTGCGATTCGCTGATTATCAGCCCATTATTATCCACTATAGAAATTGGTTCACCTAATATGGTTCCCCATTGTTTCAATTGTTCATCTAACTTTTGGCCAGGTTGAACTGGCTTTTCTTCTAGTGCCAAAGCGATAAAACGAGCATCTGCGAGTAAATCCTGGCGGATCATCTCATAAAAAACTGTGTTGAAATAATATATATAGAAAACCCCTAAAGCGGATAATGCAATTAAGATGATTAATATAATTGGAAATGCGATGTTATATCGAATGCTTTTGAACATTCATCCCTCGAAACGATAACCCGAACCCCTAACCGTTAATATTCGCCTGGGTTGTGCTGGATCAGTTTCGATTTTTTCACGTAACCAACGAATATGGACATCAACTGTCCTACTCCCGCCATTAAAATCCCAACCCCATACTCTTTCCAATATGAGATCACGTGACAGCATTTGCCCTTTGTGTCGTACAAGAAAAAGGAGCAAATCGAACTCTTTCGGTTTTAATGAGAGTGGTTGATTATTTTTATACGCTTCACGACGGGTAAGATCGATTGTTAGATCACCAAAGTTAATGACTTCTTTTGGCATTTGAGCTTCTGTATCTATCTCCGCCCTCACCATCCGCACACGTCGTAAATTCGCTTTCACCCTTGCCATTAATTCCCGCATCGAAAATGGTTTAGTTACATAGTCATCCGCTCCCATCTCTAAGCCTATGACGCGATCAATTTCTTCGTCTTTTGCAGTTAACATGATAATCGGGATATTCATCTCTTGGCGTAGAATTCGACAAACCTCAAAGCCATCTAACACTGGCAACATTAAATCTAAGATCATTAAATCTGGTTGCACTTTGCGAGCTATTTCGATGGCACGTTGTCCATCGTCTGCAGTTTCTACTTGATATCCTTGCTTGGTTAGATTATAAGCAAGGGTATCTCGCAAAGCTACTTCATCTTCCACAACTAGAATCTTATCGCTCATTTTACACGCCCTCTTGTCTATTTAAAATTTTTTCTGATAATTCCGCATCCGAAGGTTCAACCAGAATACTGCCATCGTGGAGGATAATGGTTGGAACACTACGATTTCCATGGTTGATCTCCATGACTAATTTTTCTGCCTCTTTGTCTTTATCAATGTTTATCCATTCATAAGGAATTTGATTTTTTTGAAAAAAACGTTTTGCTCTTATACAATCTCCACACCAATCCGTTCCATAAACCTTGATGATAAAATTGTCCACGATATTTCCTCCACAGATGAGAAGAGATAAGTTCTTTTCTATTATACAGCGAGTTTTATAGATATAATTCAAATATGGTATATTTTCAGCTAAATTTATAACAAGGTGAGGTTATGGATAATCCAACCGATCTCCAGAAACGTTTACAAGAACTCCGGCAACAAATTCGTTTTCACGATTATCAATATTATGTGCTCAATAATCCCATCATCAGTGATTATGAATACGATCAACTATATGCAGAATTAAAACGGATTGAAAGTGAACATCCGGAATGGATTACTCCCGATTCACCAACACAACGAGTAGCTGGGGTCGCATCCGATAAATTTGAAAAAGTCACCCATCCAAAGCCAATATTAAGTCTCGCCAACGCTTTTGATAAAAACGGTGTCCTCGATTGGTACGAAAGGATAAAGAAGCTCGATGAAAGAGTAGAAAAAGCTGATTTTGTCGTTGAGCCAAAAATCGATGGTTTGACGGTCGTCCTTCATTACCGTGACGGTGTATTTGTTCAAGGTGCAACGCGTGGGGATGGTATCGTTGGTGAAGATGTTACCCCAAATTTAAAAACAATAAAAGCGCTCCCCTTAACCATCCCACTGCCAGATTCAAATTTAAAAGCTCCCCCGTATGCAGTTGTACGCGGCGAAGTATTCATCACACTTAAAGATTTCGACCAGCTCAATCGAAAACTTGAAGAAGCAGGAGAAAAAGTATATCTCAATCCTCGCAATACTGCTTCGGGTAGTTTACGTCAATTAGACCCAGCGATTACTGCATCCAGACCATTAACGCTATTAACCTATGACATCGTCCAAATGGATGGTGAGCATCCCAAAACTCAACAGGAAATGCTTGATTTATTAACTGCTTGGGGTTTCCCGGTCGTTGAGAGCATCTACTGCCCGGATATTCAAAGTGTGTTAAATGCGTATGATATTTATTTAGAAAAACGAGATCAATTATTGTATGAAGCAGATGGTGCGGTCATTAAACTAAATGATATTTTATTAGCAGAACAATTAGGTGTTGTAGGGAAAGATCCGCGTGGCGCGCTGGCGTATAAATTCCCCGCACGGGAAGTGACCACAAAATTATTGGATATCGGGGTTAATGTTGGCAGAACAGGTGTATTAACTCCATATGCGATTTTAGAACCGGTCGAAATAGGCGGAGTGATTGTAAAACAAGCCACATTACATAATTTCGATTTTATTGCCGAAAAAGATATTCGCATAGGCGATCGTGTCATTGTCAAAAGGGCTGGGGACGTAATCCCATATATCATAGGACCAATCATTGAGGCAAGAGACGGAAGCGAGAAAGTTTACCAACCCCCGCGAGTTTGTCCAGCGTGCGGACAAAAAGTGGAACATTTTGAAGGGGAGGTGGCCTGGTATTGTGTAAACGCGGCTTGTCCAGCTCAACTAGTGCGTAATCTTGAGCATTTTGTTTCGCGTTCAGCAATGGATATCGTTGGTTTAGGGATAAAACTCGTGGAACAATTTGTCGAAACGGGATTGGTTAAAGATGCTGCAGATTTATACACGCTTAAAAAAGAGGATTTGCTCAGCCTCGAAGGGTTCGCAGAGAAAAAAGCAGAAAATATCATCAATGCAATCCAGCAATCCAAAAATCAGAGTTTAGCGAGGTTTATTATTGGATTGGGAATAAGAGGAGTTGGCGAAGTGGCTGCCAACGATCTTGCTAATCATTTTGGAAGTCTCGATAAATTGATGAATGCCACTATGGAAGATCTAATGAAAATTGAAGGAATTGGCCCAAATATCGCGCAAGCTATTGTAGACTGGTTCCATACTCCACGCAATCGAGAACTCCTCGAAAAACTAAGAAAAAATGGAGTTTGGCCTGTCCAAAGTAAAGCCAAAGAAGGCACTCTCGAATCTCAAACTTTTACGGGAAAAACCTTTGTTATTACCGGAACATTAGAAAAATTTACACGCGATGAAGCTAAAGAGTTTATCGAAGAGCGTGGTGGCAAAGTCACCGATTCTGTTAGCAAGAAAACCTCATTTCTTGTAGTTGGCAGCAATCCTGGCTCAAAACTCGATAAAGCAAAGGAATTGAATATACCAATACTGACAGAAGAAGAATTACTGAGAATGGCGAGCACATGAATCATGAGACAAGGGCGTCAGATATTGAATCACTGGATAAATCAGAGATAGATAGATCTTATCCATTCAAGATAATTTGACAGATTAAGTTAATCGGGCTACACTTGCTAATCAACATAGAATACGGATATAAAAAAGAAATTATTATGGTTAGGGTTCAACCAGGATAAAAGGAGCAATGATGGAAAATCGAATCAAAGATAACATCGCCAAACGAATTGAAGCGATGAATCAAAGAGTAGCTGAAATTCGCGCTCAAGACCTATATTTTTACAATCAAGCTGTGGAAGAGCTACGGGGTGGTTCACGTGTATTGGTGAATGGTCGAGAAATGGGAATGTATGCATCCTATTCCTATTTGGGTTTAGTTGGTCATCCAAAAATCAATCAAGCTGCTCAGAAGGCAATTGACCAGTATGGCACTGGTACCCATGGTGTAAGGACACTTGCGGGAAGCCTAAAACTCCATCAAGAATTAGAAGAAACGATTGCCTCTTTCAAGCATGCTGAAGCGGCGATTACTTTTACCTCTGGGTATGTGACAAACTTAACCGTTGTCTCTACCTTAGTGGGTCGCGGCGATTATGTTATATCAGACAAGCTGAATCATGCCAGCATTGTCGATGGGTGTTTAATGTCTGGTGCCAAATTTTTACGCTTCCCTCACAATGATATGGCAGCCTTAGAGCAGCGATTACAACAAGTACCAGATGGTTTTGCCAAGCTTGTGATTGCCGATGCGGTTTTCAGCATGGATGGTGATCTGATCAATTTTCCCAAAACGGTTGAACTTTGTAAAAAATACAACGCCTGGTTAATGATTGATGAAGCTCATTCTGTAGGTGTATTGGGTGAAAAAGGAACAGGGATTGAAGAGTACTTCAATATGCCGGATACGATTGACATCAAGATGGGCACATTAAGTAAAACGATCCCATCTGTGGGAGGGTATATCGCCGGTAATAAAGACCTCATTAGTTATCTCCGTCACGCCAGCCGTGCTTATATCTTTTCGGCAGCATTACCCCCTGCTCAGGCAGCGGCAGCCAAGGCGGCTTTTGAGGTCATTCTCGAAGAACCCTGGCGCATCCAGAAATTAAGAGCCAATGCAAATCAATTTATTCGTGGACTTCGCGAACGCGGTTTCGATACCATGTTAACTGAAACTGCGATTGTTCCTATTCTCTGTGGTAGTGATGAGGCTGCCTTCGCCATGACGCGTGCAGCCCAGCGAAAAGGGATATTTGTTCTACCGGTTGTATCACCTGCGGTTCCTCCAGGCCTGGCTCGTCTCCGGGCTACAGTTACCGCTGCACATGAAGCCCATGAAATCGAAAGTGCAATGGACATTATCGAAAAAGCGGGCTGGGAGGTGGGTATATTACAAAAATAAAAACTCGTCCCAAAATAATCCTAAAACCAAACAAGGAGCGCTCGGTAATTCTCCATCATCCATGGATTTTTTCCGGGGCAATTCAAAAACAAGATTTATCTATTCCTGCGGGTGAGATTGTTGAAGTTTATTCCAACAGTGGTGAATGGCTGGCATGTGGGGCGTTCAACCCACATTCACAAATTCGGGTTCGTATTTTAACCTGGGACAAAGATACGCTAATCAATGCTGATTATTTCCAAAACAAAATACAAACAATTATCGAGGAAAAGAACCACTTATTCGATAGAAATCAAATTAATGCGTATAGAATTATATATGCCGAGTCCGATGGTTTACCAGGTTTAATCGTAGATCAATACGCAGAAACTGTCGTGGTGCAATTCCTCAGTTCGGCTTGTGAAAAATGGCGTGAGGTTATCGTTGCAACACTTGCAGACATCCTCAAACCTGCTGCAATCATTGAGCGTTCCGACAGCGATACACGAAAATTAGAAGGCTTAGACATAAAGGTTGGGAAGTTATGGGGAAATCAAATAGAAAATCCGGTTTTAATACAAGAAAATGGACTTTCTTATTGGGTGGATGTATTTCAAGGTCATAAAACTGGCTTTTACCTCGACCAAAGAGACAACCGCTTGAGAATCAGCCATTATGCAAATAACCGCCAGATTTTAGATTGTTTTTGCTATAGCGGGGGAATGGCATTACCCTGTATAAAAGCGGGAGCGAAAAGTGTGGAATGCATCGATAGCTCAGCAGAAGCACTTAATCTGTTGAGAAGAAATATACAGGTTAATCACTCTGATGAGACTAGAATCAACCTTATCGAAGGGGATGTTTTTACGGAACTCAGAAAAAGGCGTGATCAGGGTCATGCATATGATATGGTGATCTTGGATCCTCCTAAATTTGCTCCAACAGTAACCTTTGTCCACAAAGCAACCCGAGCATATAAAGACATCAATCTCATGGCATTAAAACTACTCAAAAGAGACGGAATATTAGCTACCTTTTCATGTTCAGGCGGCATCAATTTGGAATTGTTTCAAAAAATCATTTTTTCAGCTGCACTCGATGCACATCGGGATGTGAAAATTCTTGAAACGTTACACCAAGCCAGTGACCACGCGGTGGCTCTTAATTTTCCCGAGGCAGCCTATTTAAAAGGATTTATTTTACATGTAAATTAAAAGACCATTGAGACATTTCAATGGCCTTTTAGTGGAGATGGCGGGAATCGAACCCGCGTCCGAAAGATTCGTCCCTCGAATCTCTACGAGCCTAGACCCTTGTGCAGTTCGTCAGATATTCCCCAAGGGACAAAGGAAATATCCGACTAGCAGCTAAGGCCCGAAAGCCTTTCTTTCACACAATTAGCTGCATCTTGTGTGGCACTCCAACTTTGTTACGCCCGCTCTACCTCCGGTTGGAGGACGGGGTAGGCAGACGCGGTCTTACTCAGAAGACCAGCTGATCTTTCCTCGCTTATGCAGCGAGAGGAAGAGCAGCGTAGCTTGTGCGATTGGCACTTAATTTTTTGCGCTGATTTTACGAGGTCGGCGCCTCTCGGCTCGCAATTCGGGGCCAGCCTCTCCCGTCGAAGCCTATCATCCCCGTGGATTTTTATTATACATTAAATTATGGTTTCTGGTATTATATAAATCTTGAATCGAAACGACTAGCTTATTTTGGGGTTTCAATAATGGAAACCCCTTCTATAATATGGAAGACGGGTTGAACGAACACGACGAAGAAACAATATTAAAAATGGCCGCATCTGGTGATCAAGATGCTTTTGGATTGCTCTATGAAAAATACGTCACCAGAATTTATAACTATATTTATTACCGCACGGGTAATAATGCCGATGCAGAAGATCTAACCGCCAAGGTGTTTCTTAGAGCGATGCGTCACATCCGAAGCTATCGTGATCTCGGTTTGCCATTCTCCGCTTGGTTATATCGGATTGCCCATAACCTGGTGGCGAATTGGCATCGTGATAATGGCCGTAAAAAAGAAATCCCACTCGACGATAGTCTGGCAACCTTGCCATTAACCAAACACCCCGAATCCGAAGTTGTCCAAATTGAAGAGAAAGAGAAATTGTTTCGCATTATCCGAAAGCTTCCTGCAGAACGCCAACAATTAATTATTTTGAAATTCGTTGAACAATTGCCCAATTCTGAAATCGGGCAAATAATGGGCAAAAGCGAAGGAGCCATTAAAAGCCTGTACCATCGTACCTTGCTATCACTTCGCAAGGAGTATGAGTATTATTTTTCGAGTGAAATGGATGAAGATCTTTGAAAAACCTCGAGGTTTCCATAAACCAAAGGTGACAAAATGAAAGAAGATTCACACAATAAAATGGTTGACCATCTAGAATCAGTATTAACCCAAAACTTTGCGCCGATAAAACCGCGCGAAGAATTCATTGGTAAACTACGTCATCAACTTGAAGAAGAAATTTTACCTATCCAATCTAAAAAGACAATTGGATTCAAAGACCTTTTTCAGACCCTTTTAACAAGTGTTATTGTGGTCCTCTCTGTGATTTTACTGTTTCGCTCACTTTTGATTATCATTAGCTCGATTGTCTTGTGGCAAAAGCGAAAAAGTAAACTTGGCGACATACTCTGAAGATTATTATTGAAGTAGGAGCTCTTTCAGTTTTAATACGTCTTGGATAAGGTCAACATCATTAGGAAGGTTAAAAGTTACATCCACTCGTTGAATCAGGTTTGATATCAAGGATTGTGCCGGATGAGCAGGGTTTAAATACTGCTGAAGGAAGATTAGATTTTTCATTGCATTTTTTGTAGATGGTACATTGCGTAGATTAAAATATTGTTGAATGAGAATATTCGCTGCGCGCCGGGCACATACGCGCGCCATTCCTTCCTTCCCGCTTGAACGAGCTGCTAATGCTCGTTCTATTTCCGCATTGAAAAGTCGGTTCCAGTTATCTCTCTCAGATTCCATAGGAGGCTACCATGCGTGATTTAAGGGCATATTCCAGACAAACGTTAGTGCGATTGGTTTTTGGTGGTTTATTAATCATCATCATTATAGCAGAGATTTTAATCTATTTATTTTATGGAAGAAGTGCGGCAATTTCTGGGTTTCTTTGCATTTTGTTAGGATTGATACCACTGGGACTGATCTGGCTATTTTTTATCGGTTTGGAATGGTTGGTTAAAAGAAAACCTCAATAAGGGATGTCAGAACTCATATTTCGAACAGGATAAATCTCATATTTTCTCAACCTTTTTTAACCCTATGGTAAACTAATAATAATCCATTCTGCATTAACAAAGGGAGATATTATGCTTAGCTCAATTGAAAAAGTCATCTTTCTCCTTGCACTAATCGCTTCCATGTATGGGGCTTATTATGGTGCAAAGCGCATCATTGGCTCAATTCGAAGGGGCCATGGAAAAGTCGACTGGGGGGTCGCCAAGAAACGGATAGTCTCAGTCTTTTTGAGAATAATTAGTTTTGAACCAGTTTTTCGCTTACGGTTCTTCCCAAGTTTATTCCATGGGTTAGTCGCTTGGGGGTTCTTATTTTATATGTTGGTCAATATTGGGGATGTCTTAGAAGGCTTTATTTCTGGATATCATTTTCTTGGCACGGGCGCTTTTGCCAATTGGTATCACCTTTTCGGGGATATCTTCAGTGTCGCAGTGTTGACTGGAATGGTAGCGCTGCTTATTCGCCGTTTTATTCTGAAACCAAGCACGCTCACTGCCCGTGAGGATGTATTTGTCCAACCAAAAGCGCGGGCTGGTATTCGGCGAGATTCTGCGATTGTTGGCTCTTTCATCCTCATCCATGTCGGTTCTCGATTTGTTGGGGAAAGTTTTAAATTAGCCGCAGATGGAAAAGATATATGGCAGCCTGCTGCAAGCACGGTTTCCATGCTTTGGCAAGGATGGTCTCAAAATGCTTATGTCATTGCAGAACATGTGACGTGGTGGCTCGCCTTGGGAACAATTTTAGCATTTATCCCTTATTTCCTCCTATCCAAACACATTCATCTTATCATTGCGCCACTCAACTTTTGGCTCAAACCGGAACGCCGATCAATGGGAGAGTTAGAGAAACTTAATTTTGAGGATGAATCCATTGAACAATTTGGCGCTTTAAAACTGGAAGATTTGGGTTGGGAACAAATAATGGACGCGTATGCATGTATCATGTGCTATCGCTGTCAAGAAGTGTGTCCAGCCTACAATACGGGAAAAATACTCTCTCCAGCTGCGCTAGAAATCAATAAACGTTATTACCTCAATGAATTTGGCAGCGCTTTTGCAAAAGGGGAACCCAGTCAACAAACTTTATTAGAAATGGCAATCCCTGCAGAAGCGGTCTGGGCGTGTACTGCTTGTGGCGCATGTGTAGATATCTGTCCCGTTGGGAACGAACCAATGCGCGACATTCTCGAAATCCGGCGGGCATTAGTCTTGATGGAAAATGAATTTCCAGATAAATTGCAAACCGCTTTCAAGGGAATGGAAAGAAACGCAAACCCATGGAATATTGCTCCAGCAGAAAGAATGCAATGGGCGGAGGGATTAAATGTGCC
>DAOTVW010000286.1:0-7806 GCA_034436035.1 Anaerolineales bacterium | reverse complement strand
TGGTGGTTATACAGTTGGAAAACATAACGCCTTTTTTTCGCGCATTTGGAGTTATTGGTTAGAGAAAAAGGATACGAGCTTAGCGGATTATTTTCAATATCTCGGGTTTGGCGCTCGCCTTGCCTATGTCAGCACAGCGGTAAACACGTTTCAAGCTTACCCTATTTTAGGTGTAGGCCCCGGAAACTATGCTTTTTTCTTTGAAAAAATGTTACCCGATCAGCCCTTAGCGCCGACACCGGAATTATTGCGCATCATCTCTCCTGAAGAGGGGCGCAATCGATTAATTACCCCCAAAAATCTCTATTTGCGAATTTTAGCCGAAGGTGGATTAGTTGGTATGGCAACTTTCCTTGCCTTTGTAGCGGCATTGGTCGGCTGTAGTTTGTTTTTATGGTATTCAAAAAACAGTGAGGAACATTTTTGGGGTGGGGCAGCATTGCTTGGACTGGTTGTTTTGGCTTTGGCAGCATTTTCTTTTGACTCCTTTGCTTTGCCAAACATGTGGATCTTAACAGGCTTAATCACTGCTGCAAGCTGGCAAGCGTACCAAAGGGCTTCTCGTTCCAATACTTTATCGGAATAAATTTCTTTTTACGTAAAAGGTATTTTGTGATGAAAAATAAAACTCTTTTGATAATTATCGGTGTCATTTTGTTAGGTTGTATTTTATTGGCGTGCCTCTGTACATTAAGTGGTGGCTTAATCTATTGGTTCTCCAGTCAATCTGATTGGAGTGGCAGCTCACAAAGCTCATTGGAATCATCCACCCCCACCCCCTGGGTCATTCGTCCAACAATCCCATCCCCTTCATTGCTCACCGAAATCCCTACTCAAGGATTGCAAACAACCCCTGCACAAATCACCCCGTCAGTGATAAGTTCATCTTCTCCCGAACTCGTTTTGAAGACGTTGAATGACACAACTATTCCGGAGAATAACCTGATTGAACTCGCCGAAAGGTTGCAGGGGAAAAAAAATATATCCCCCACCCAACCGGCGCCTGCCCGTTTCTACCAGATTGGTGATCAGGAATCATTTTGGGTCTCGAATGTAGATAACAATGAGAATTTCAAAGTGGACACGACCCTCCAATATATCACTGATCACGCATACTTTTGGGTTGAAAATGGCACCCCATTCAAACAAAAAGATTTACAGGAGTTAGGCGATACATTTGAAAAGAAAATTTATCCCACCGACCGGGAATTCTTTGGTAGTGAATGGACGCCTGGCGTGGATGGTGATCCCCATATCTACATTCTCTATGTGCAGAACGCTGGCAGCAGCATTGCTGGCTATTTCTCATCTGTGGATGAGTACCCCCCTCAGGCTCATCAATATTCCAACTGGCATGAAACTTTTGTCTTTAACGCCGATAATGTTAATCTGCGTGATAATTTCACCTATGGTGTGTTAGCACATGAATTTCAGCACATGATTCATTGGGCAAATGACCGCAATGAAGATACCTGGCTGAATGAAGGTTTTTCGGACTTGGCGATGTTTCTGAATGGCTTCGATACCGGAGGCCATGACCGCTTGTTTGCTTCTGAGCCTGATTTACAGCTCAACGATTGGCCCAATGATCAAGATCAAACCCCACCACATTATGGCGCATCCTTTCTATTTACAACCTATTTTCTGGATCGTTTTGGAGAAGAAACAACCAAAGCGTTAATTCACCGCCCGGAAAATGGATTGGCGAGTATCGATGCTTTGATGCAGGAAAAAGGTTTACGCGATTCGGTTACGAACCGTCCAATTGGAGCGGATGATATTTTCTTGGATTGGACATTGGCGAATTACATTCATGATCCCAAAGTAGGGGATGGCCGTTATACGTATTCCAATTATCCCAATGCCCCGCGTGTCTCGGATACCGAGACGATCACATCCTGCGGATCGGAATATCAAACGCGTGATGTACATCAGTATGGAGCGGATTACATCCGAATTCGCTGCCAAGGAAATGTAACCTTACGATTTGAAGGTTCAGTTCAAGTAGGGCTTTTACCGGAGGATCCTCACTCTGGTAATTGGGCATTCTGGTCCAACAAAGGCGACGAATCTGACATGACCCTTACCAAAACGTTTGATTTTACGAACACGCAAAGTCCCCTCACTCTCCAGTATTGGACCTGGTACGATTTGGAAAAGGATTATGATTTTGTCTATTTGCTGGCATCGAGCGATGGTCAAACCTGGGATATGTTACATCCAGCGCATGGAACGGATGGCAATATTACCGGCAACAACTTTGGTTTTGGATATAACGGATTGAGCGGAGATGGAGACCAAGCTCAATGGATTCAGGAATCGGTCGATTTATCCCAATACAAGGGGAAAAAGGTTCAAATTCGTTTTGAATATGTGACCGATGCTGCGGTCAATGGGGAAGGATTCATGCTGGATGATGTGTCTGTGCCTGAAATCGGATACTTCGATGACTTCGAAAATGGCAACGGAGGATGGCAGAATGCTGGATTTGTGCGCGTGGAAAATATCCTGCCGCAGACATTCCGGTTAGCTTTAATCCGTCATGGCAGTCAGACCACAGTGGAATACTTGGACTTGAATAGCGATAATTCCCTTGAAATACCATTAGATTTCAACCATGACCTGCGTGATGTTGTACTCGTAGTCACTGGTACTACCCGGTACACCCGTCAACCAGCTGCCTATCGGTTTTATTTTTTGAAATAACTTTCTTGATAAATCTGCAGCTTAGTCATATCCCAGCCGGTGTGAAGATTGCTTCTATCATGAAGAGCGCTCCATCGCAATGAAGAATGGCAGGCAAGCACAGTAAAGCCACCCTGTTTCAATGAAAACAATCTTGATAATCTTGTAAATCCTGTCGATATAATGTTGTGGGTATCGAAGCAAAGCCATCTCCCGGAAGGTGAGGAGATGGCTTTTGTGTCGAAGAACGTTCCGTCGCATTGACTCTTATGATTTATGAAAATCCAACAAGAGGGATATTTCCTCCTTTTTGGATAACCAAGCTATGAAAAATTACTCCAATGGTTGTTTAGGAGCGCGCAGTGTAGCCAGTTGTTCTTCCAGCTCTGCGCGTCGTTGAGCAGCGGCTTGGCGGAGTTCATTTTGTAATCTTGCCACCCGCTCGCGCATCTCTAACCGAATTTCCTCCCCTGAACTTGGTGCCAGCATTAATGCGAATAACGCACCTAGAAACCCCCCGATGGTTGCCCCGATAAAGAAGTTTATAAAACGACGCATTCTTCCTCCAATCTATCCTTCATTCTCTAATTAGAGTGTTATTTCCAATAAAAGGATACAAGGTAATAATTTAACAAAATTATAATTGATTTTATACAAAACGTTTAAACCCCTATTGAATTTTTTTTGAGATGAAAACCGGAAAAGAGAATGTTTCTAAACATAGGCCGAGCGCTATACATGCCGCCACCTTTATAGAGCTCGATCAAGCGACGGGTAAACCGTTCCCAGGGAGTCTGTTGTTTGAGTTTACATAAAAATGGTTCTCGGGCACGATTTGATCGTATAGATAATCACCAAAGCATGAACCTCTTCCTATCTCTCCAAAATACTCTTTCCATGTCAAACTCCTATATCGGATTGGCTTGCTTTTACTCATTATCTTCGGCTACAAGCAGTATATTGAAATCTGACGATTTGGTCAGTTAAAAACCTGTTTCTCAACACTGGCGCGCTGCTTGTTGTAATTTAATCAGTTATAATCTTTCTGCAAAGTAAAAAAAGCTCCAAACGGAAAGAACAGGTATAATCTCTTCAGTTTTCACTATTCAATCGTTATGGAATCAATCCCCGATCCAACCCTTCCCTTCATAGACTTACACCGCCATCTGGATGGCAGTGTGCGCTTGACAACCATTCTTGAGCTGGGCCGGCAACATCATTTACCATTGCCCGCTTGGGATGTAGAAAAATTACGTCCTTCTGTGCAAGTTACAAAACCACAAAATAGTGTTATGGAGTTCATTGGCAAATTTAAATGGATGGTGGGAGTCCTTGTAGATGATGAAGCGGTACGGCGTATCGCTTACGAAAATGTCCTCGATGCCAAACAAGAAGGAATTGACTATATCGAATTACGTTTCAGCCCATGGTTTATGGCAGAGCCTCACCAGCTCGATCCGAAAAGTGTAGTCGCTGCAGTAATCGATGGAATTAATCAGGGTAGGGCGGAAACGGGGATGAAAGTAAATTTGATTGGCATTTTGAGCCGTGGTTATGGAGTGGATATTGCCTGGGAGGAATTAAACGCACTTCTCTCCTATTCAAACGATTTGGTGGCAATCGATCTGGCTGGAGACGAGGCAGGTTTTCCTGGTAAAGCATTCGTACCGCATTTTCGCAAAGTTCGGGAATATGGATTACAGGTCACTATTCATGCCGGCGAAGCCGCTGGTCCAGACAGTATCTGGCAAGCGATACAGGAATTAGGTGCTAGTCGAATTGGTCATGCAGTGAGCGCGCTTCGTGATCCTGCATTGCTACAAGTGCTGCGGGAGGAGAAGATCGGGATTGAAACCAATTTAACCAGTAATGTCCAAACGAGCACAGTGCCGAGCTACGCTCAACATCCATTGCGAGCTTTTTTAGAAGCTGGTTTATTGGCAACGATCAATAGCGATGACCCAGGCATAAGCGGCATTGACCTAAATTATGAATACCAGGTTGCTGCACCAGCAGCTGGACTGAGCGCGCAACAGATTCGTCAATGTCAAATCAATGCAGTAGAAGTGGCTTTTTTGTCTGCCGAAGAAAAAAAGCAATTATTGGAGCAAAAACGAAAGCTATGCTGATATTATCCGTAGGGATGCCGCGTGCTGGTTCGGGATGGTTTTATAACCTCATGCATGACTTAGTGGTCGTGAATGGTGGCACGGATGCCCGTTTTGTTCGACAACGTTTTCACCTGGGCAATATTTGGACTGAAGTCAATTGTAATATCGGTGTACTTTCTTTACGGCGATTGACTTTGAGCATGTTACCAGCGCTGCTAGGGTACACGTATGTGGTCAAAGCCCATGCGGCCCCATCGGCTCTCACACGCAGGTTATTAAGTCTTGGTTGGATGAAGGCGGCATATATTTTCCGCGATCCACGGGATGCCATGCTTTCGGCCTATGAGAATGGACAACGTGCGCGTGAAAAGGGACGCGCCAATGCTTTTTCGGAATTAGTCGATTTCGAACATGCGTTGGCGTTTATGCGTGAATATGTCGAAATTTCGAGGGCCTGGCTAACCATTCCTCAAGTTCTGAAGGTGCGCTATGAAGACCTGGTCAATGACTATGATCATCAAGCTGAGCTGTTAGCTGTTTTTTTGGGGGTGAACCAACAATCTCAGCAAGCGCAGGAAGTGATCAGTCGTTATCGACCAGCACATGCTTCGGCTGAGCAAAAGGGATTGCATTTTCGCAAGGGGGTTAGCGGCCGCTACCGCCAAATATTTACGAAAACCGAACAAGATATCCTTAATCAAACTTTTCGGGAATACCTTGCGCAATATGGATACCCCTTGGAAGAAAATGGGCATGATGGATAGCGTTAGAGAAAAATAATCGAAATTGTCATTGGGAATGCTATGAGAACACTTGAATGGGATGAAAACAATCAAAATCTACGGATGATCGACCAACGCCTGTTGCCTGGCGAATTTCAAATTGTTCATTGCAGCACTTATGAAGAAGTGGCTTTGGCTATCCGCGATATGGTTGTGCGGGGTGCACCAGCCATTGGCGTGGCAGCTGCATTTGGGCTGGCTTTGGCGGCGCAACAATCGCAAGCCACGAATTATGAACAATTTCTATCTGATATTCAGGCAGCTGCTGACACCTTGCGTGCTGCTCGTCCGACCGCAGTAAATTTAAGCTGGGCAATTAATTCCTTATTGAAGAAGGTAAAGGAAAGTCCTGCATCTGTATCCGAAATGAAAAAGTTCCTCCTCGAAGCAGCGCAAAGCATGGCAGACGAAGATGTCGCCATTAACCGCCGCATGGCAGAGCATGGTGCATCGTTAATCCAAGATGGCGATACAATCATCCATCACTGCAACACAGGCGCATTGGCAACGGTGGATTGGGGAACAGCTTTGGGGGTTATTCGTTTCGCCCACGAAAGCGGCAAGCGTATTCATGTGTTGGTGGACGAAACCCGTCCGCGTTTACAAGGTTCGCGCCTAACCGCTTGGGAATTACAGCAATATGGGATTCCTTTTGATATCATCAGTGATAACGCAGCCGGATATTTTTTGCAAACAGGGCAAGCCCAAAGAGTATTTTTTGGCGGGGATCGGATGGCTGCTAATGGGGATGTTGCAAACAAAATCGGCTCATATATGTTGGCGTTAGCTGCGTATGATAACCATGTGCCAGTTTATACGGTTGTACCAACCTCTACGATTGATCTAACCATTGCCCATGGCGGATTGATACCCATTGAAGAACGTTCCCCCAATGAGGTTTTAGGATTGCAGTTTCAAGGACAAATTGTAGCGCCGCGTGGGGCAACTGCCCGTAACCCAGCTTTTGATGTGACCCCGGCACGCTTATTATCGGGTATTGTGACAGAAAATGGGGTCGTTTATCCTCCCTTTACGCTCAATTTGCCAAAAGTGGTTCAGAATGCCCGAATTGAATAGAAGTGTGCCCAAAAATAAAATGATTTACCCAGCCCGTCAACCCAAAGGTGCGCAACGGAGCAATCCTCAATCGCATGGAAATTGCTTCCGTCACAAAAACGCCCCTTTGTATGACAGATTGTGACGAGGATGTTTTTTTACGATGATACAAGAATGAATTATCATAGAAGGAAATTCTAAAGCGGCAAATTATAAATGAAATCATCTTATCTGTATGGAGGTCAATGCTGTGAATATTGTGATCACTGGCTCGGTAGCGTATGACTATTTGATGAGTTTTCCCGGATATTTCAAAGACCATATCCTGCCAGAACATATTGATCGAATTAGCCTTTCCTTTCTAGTTGATGTGATGGAAAAGAGGCGCGGTGGGATTGCACCAAATATAGCCTATACCCTAGCGCTTTTCGGAGAACGCCCGCGCTTGTTAGCTGCAGTTGGTGAAGACTTCGAAGAATACCGCGCTTGGTTAGAAAGTAAAGGAGTGGATACGCGCGGTGCACGCGTTATCCCAGGTGTGTTTACCGCTTCCTTTTTTGCCAATACCGATCGTACCAATGCACAAATTGCCACTTTTTACACCGGTGCGATGGCTTATGCATCTCAATTGCATCTCCATGATATGTTAGAGGAACACCCGGACCTGGTGGTCATCTCACCCAATGACCCAAAAGCGATGAAGCAATACGTGCAGGAGTGTCGTGAATTAGGACTACCATACCTGTATGATCCAAGCCAGCAGATTGTACGGCTGACAGCGGAGGAACTCAAAGAAGGCATCAATTATGCGCGCGCGCTTTTTGTCAATGAATATGAATTTGCGCTTATCCAAAAAATGACCGGTTACTCTCCGCAAGAAATTCTCCAGCATGTGCAGTTTATGGTGGTGACCTGCGGTGAACATGGAGCCGAGCTTTATGCGGATAACCGGCAAGTCCATATTCCGCCAGTACCTCCGCAGGAAATCGCCGATCCAACCGGCGTGGGTGATGCATTTCGGGGGGGCTTTTTGGCAGCGTATGCCCGTGGACTGGACTGGGAGACTTGCGCGAAGGTCGGCGCCTTAGCAGCCACCTACTGCCTTGAGCAGCATGGAACGCAAGCGCATCATTACACCCCGCAAGAATTTGTACAGCGTTTTCGGCGTTATT
>DAOTVW010000285.1:0-1837 GCA_034436035.1 Anaerolineales bacterium | reverse complement strand
GTTGAAGTGAATGAAGCAAAGAAGCTAGTACGCAAGCTCCCCGTCCAATCCCAGGTCGCAGATTGGATTGAGCAAGCGAAAAAGCTGCCGCGTATTCTCACTTATTAGCAATTGCCGGGCGAGATTCCAATCCCGCCAATTATGTTGACTGTAAGGCTGGATTCCAATCCCGCCAGTTATGTTGATTGTAGAGCGGGATTTCATTCCCGCCAATTATGTTGCCTGTAGGGCGGGATTCCAATCCCACCAATTACGTTGATTGTAGGACGAGATTCTTTTCCTGCCAATTGCAAGGTTTATAGGTCGTCAGGTAAGGAACTCAACCAACCGTCTATTTTCTTTACAAAATTGTCAGGACTTACCCCAATCTCCTTTTCAAATCTTCCCCCATCTTTATAATGTAATCAAATCACAAACGAACCTGTTATGCCGTCGATTGAGGTGAGCATGTTTGACGTTCGAATTAACCCTTTTGAAAATAAATTGCTCTTCCTGGCAAAAGGAAAGATGGAAATCAACGAGGTTAAATCATTCTGCCAGGCATTACTGAAAAACGCCCAAAAACTTCAGCCCGGTTTTATCAAAATCTCCGATATTCATGAGTTAGAAGTATTACCAGAAGAAGGTCGTCAGGAATTGCAGGCTGTTATGAAAACATTGAAAGAAATGGGATTAGCTGGAGCGATTCGGATTATCTCGGAAAAAAATTTAGTCACAGCTAATCAATTTCAGCGCACCTCTCGGAGTATCGGTTACACTGCTGTGGAGGTTCACAGCATGCTGGAAGCCGAACGCGTCCTCGACCAAGTAGCATAATCACTCCTTTTCTATACGATAAAATTGTTTTATCGAGCAACTCACTCACGTTGCTATTTTGATTTTCAACAAATTTAGATTGCAACGTGGAATCTTTTTTTGTCACATTCTATTTTTATCCATCCGTGTTTAATCATATTTTTCTCATTCGCGTTTATTCGCGTCTATTCGCGGAAATATTTTATTAGCGTTTATTCGCGTTCATTCGTGGCTATATTTTATTAGCGTTTATTCGCGTCCATTCGCGGATAATTTTTATTCGTGTTCATTCGCGTTCATTCGCGGTTCACCCCACAAAATGCTTGCATAGTTCGCATTCATGCGATAATATATTTATAAGGAGATTAATCATGAAAGTGGGCATCATCAGTGACACAACCGCTAGCATTCCCCAAAACCTCATCAACGAGTTGCAAATTGAAATCGTTCCCTATTATGTTATGCGTGGATTAGAGACTTTACGGGATATGATTGACGTTCAACCCGACGCCTTCGCCCAATATTTGCTCACCACGCAAACCCTCCCAACCACATCCAATCCAAGCCCTGGTGATTATGTCAATGCCATTCTCCGTCTTGCTGAACACAGCCTTGAAATTGTCGCCCTAACGATGACCTCAAAAGGCAGTGGTGCGTATCAATCCTGTCTCGCTGCGGTAAACATGCTGCGTGAACGTCTGCCGAAACTTAATGTTGAAGTAATCGATACACTCGCAGTCGCCATGGCACATGGTTGGGCTACCATTGAGGCCGCCCGCGCCGCCAAAGAAGGCTTCAGCATGAAAGAAGTAGTGGAAAAAGCACGCCAAACCGCTGCTCAATCGATGATGATCATGACAGCAGATACACTACGCTATTTATATCTGGGCGGCAGAATCGGCCGTGCCCAGCATCTCATGGGTTCATTATTGAATATCAAACCAATTATTGGCATGCAAGATGGTGTCATTGTTCCACTCGCCACCGAGCGGACGCGTGCCAAAGCCTACAACCGCATGGTCGAATTGATGAAGGAAAAACT